>CAMLHI010000362.1 GCA_946479705.1 uncultured Oxalobacteraceae bacterium | reverse complement strand
TGCGGGCCGACGGCAGCGTCACCGCCGGCAACGCCTCGGGCGTGAACGATGGCGCCTGCGCGCTGATCCTGGCCAGCGGCGAAGCGGCCGAACGCAACGGCCTGGTGCCGCGCGCGCGCGTGCTCGGCATGGCCAGCGCGGGAGTGGCGCCGCGGGTGATGGGCATCGGCCCGGCGCCGGCGGTGGAAAAGCTGCTCGCGCAAACCGGCCTGAGCCTGGCCCAGATGGACGTGATCGAGCTGAACGAAGCCTTCGCCGCCCAGGCGCTGGCGGTGCTGCGCATGCTCGGGCTGTCGGACACCGATCCGCGCGTCAATCCGAACGGCGGCGCGATTGCGCTCGGCCATCCGCTCGGCATGAGTGGCGCGCGCCTGGTGACCACCGCCATGTACCAGCTGCATCGCACGGGCGGCCGCTACGCGCTGTGCACCATGTGTATTGGCGTGGGGCAGGGGCTGGCGATCGTCATCGAGCGCGTCTGACCGCTTCTATATAGGTATCGGCAGTACCTTGGCGGCCGCTTGTAATTCGGGCGCGACAAAAATTGTCAGGCGACCAAGCGCGACCTGACACTGCGCGTCGCCAATGTGGCCCGGACGACAATTCGACTGACAAAATTCTAACGGTCTGTGCCACTTTGTCACGCTGGACGGCGTGTTGCTGCATGGCACGTCCCTTGCGATATCTCCCTTGCAGGCAATCGAACGATTCGCCACCCACCAGGAGATACGCCATGACCCGCACCATCCTCGCCGCCCTGATTGCTTCCACCTTCGCCGCCAGCGCCCTGGCCGCCAACTTCGGCACGCCCACCGCCAGCGCGCCTGTCGCCATGGCCAGCGTTGCCGCGCCAGCCCCGGCCAGCAGCGCGGTGCTAGCCGGTCCGCAACTGGGCGAGAGCTTTCGCATCGTCAAGCCGGATGGCGCCACCATCATCCAGCAGGGCAAGCTCGGCACCAATGTGCTGACCGGCACCGCGATCACTGTCAGCGACAAGGATGCCTTCGTGGCCATGAACGGCAAGTGCGCCTTCAACGTCAAATACGATGAAATGTCGGCCGTGGCCGCCGCGGGCACCACCAATCGGCTCTACAGCAACGACGTGCTGATCGCCCAGAACACCAAGATCGACCTGGTCCGCGGTGTGCTCAAGACCATCTGGACCCAGCCTTATCTGGTCGCTGGCGTCAACAATGTGCGGGTGGTCGTCAACGCCGACAGCGCCATGCCGAGCACCAGGTGGATTCGCATCACCGTGACCGGCACCTGCGGCGGCGCGGCGGTTCCCGTGGCCGCGCCAGCACCCGCCCCGGCCCCTGTCGTCAAGCCGGTGGCCGAGCCGGTCAAGCCGGTCGTCACCACGCCCCCGCCGGTGGTGCGCTATGGCCCCGGCTCGGGCGAGTGGAACAAGCTCAACACCATGTGGGGCTACAGCAATTACGCCACCACCCAGCTGAAGAGCGCGAACTATGCGCGCTACGCCGAACTGGTCAAGCTCAATGCCGCGCTCACCACGGTGATCAACGCCAAGACTGTCGAGCAGGGCGCCTACAACAGCCTGGTCGCCAGCTGGAATACCTTCGTCACGGAAGACAAGTTCAAGGCCCTGATGAGCGCGGTGGTCACCAGCACCGCAGGCAAGAAGTAAGCAGCACCCAGCGGGACGTGCTCGGCGAGCGCGTCCCCGTATCGATTTCCGGAGCCTTCCATGGTCACATCCCGCGCTGCCTGTTTTCTCCTGTTCCTCGGCGTCCACCTGGCCGCCACGGCCCAGGTCACGCCAATGGAGTTCCCGCCGGTCCCGCGCAATGCCGCGCCCGGCGAAGCGCCCAGCCTGCGCCAGCTGCTCAAGCCCATTCCGCTGAGCGCGCCGCCGGCCGCCCCCGGCAACGGCCCGGCCACCACTTACCAGGCCTTGCCCGCCACCCAGATCGCCGCCGGCGCCAGCGATATCGCCCAGGTGCTGGGCAGCACCGCCAACGGCACCCTGACCAAGGCCTATACGATTACCCATCTGCGCGTGACCGACCTGCTGGCCCTGATCGCCGATCCCAACGCGCCCTTGCTGGCGCGCGAGACCTCCAGCGTGGTGGCCGATTCGCGCAGCAATATTCTGCTGGTCAAAGGCACCGAGGCCGAGCACCAGCTGGTGGAAAACCTGGTGCGCCGCATCGACAAGCCGGTCAAGCAGGTGCTGGTGGAAGTGAAGATTGTCAGCGCCGACGAGTTCTTCGGCAAGAGCTTGGGCGCACGCTTCGGCATCACCGCCTCGCATCTGATGAACGCGGCCACTCCGCGCCAGAGCGGCATGCAGGTGGCCGCCTCCAGCGCCGACATGAACGCCATGGCCACCACCGGCATGTCGGCCTTTCCGAACATGGTGTCGCTGCCGGCCACCAACAGCCTGACCTCGGGCGCGCCATCCACGCTGGCGCTGGGCTTCTACAAGCTGCCGGCCGGGATCAATATCGGCATGGAAATCAGCGCGCTGGAAGAGGCCGGCCATTCCAAGGTGCTCAGCAGTCCCAAGCTGGTGCTGTCCAATTTCAAGCCGGGCGTGTTGTCCTCGGGCCAGCGCATTCCCTATTCGCGTCCCTCGATCGTGCAGGGCGTGACCACCACCGAATTCATCGACGCCAAGGTCAGCATTGCCGTGACTGCCCTGGTTTCGCCGGATGGCATGATTTCCATGGACCTGGCGCTGACCGACGACAGCGTGGGCGCGGTGTCCTCGGTGGGGCCGACCATCAACACCAACCAGGTCACTTCCAACGTCACCTTGCGCAGCGGTGAAACGCTGGTGCTGGGGGGCTTCCAGAGTTCGGTTCAGAACCAGGAAAAGGAAAAGACGCCGATGCTGGGCGACCTGCCGGTGATCGGCAATCTGTTCAAGCGCAATTCGACCACCTCGGTCAAGCGTGAGCTGATGTTCATAATCACGCCCACCATCATCGACGTCGGCGGCTGAGGCTTTCTTCATTCGCTTGCGCGATCCGGGCGTGTGCCGCCTCGATGCTTGCTCGCCCACCGCAGTGCCGGCCCGGTTCGGCTTCGGGGGATCAGCCGGCGGCCGTGGCCAATTTCGGCAAGTGCGCCATCGCCAGCATCTGGCAGTAGGCGGCGGCCAGGGCGCCGCTGTCGCGCAGTTCGATGAAAGCGTCCGCCGGCAGGGCGTTGAGCGCCGCTTCGTTGACCCGGTACAAGCCGTTCACCTCATGCACGCGCTCGCCGTCCTGCAGACGGATCGGCCAGGGTTCGATCAGCTGGTGCCTGTGCAGCATGGCGCAGATGGCGGCTGTGGCGGCGCGGCCGGCGTGCTGCTGCTTGAGCAGTTCGATGAGCTCGGTCAGTGCCGGCGCATTGGCGCCGTTCTCATCCATCAGAAGTTCGCCTTCGGGGCCGTCGCCGATGGCACTGCTGTGTTCATCGACGCACACGGCGTGCTGGCCGTCGCTGCTTGCGGCCAGCGCGAAGGGGTGGCAGCGATAGGCTGCGGGAACATGGCCGCCGCGCCAGTGGCCGTCGGCGTCCACCAGTGCGTTGACGCCCGCCTGGAGGCTCTGCACCGCGACCAGGTCGAAGCCGTCGCCGTCGGCTGCGAACGCGAGCGGCAGCG
>CAMLHI010000361.1 GCA_946479705.1 uncultured Oxalobacteraceae bacterium | reverse complement strand
TCGCGCTGATGGAAGCGATCCAGACCATCCCGGGCGACTTCGCCCAGCTCGGGCGCGACATCGATGCGCTCGACGATACCGTCATCAAGCGCGCGCTACAGGGCTTTTACCAGCGCGCGGCGGGCGACGCGGCCAGGTTCGAGACATCCATCGTGGGCTGGTTCGACAGCGCCATGGAGCGCGTCTCGGCCGCCTACAAGCGCCGCTCGATGATGATCAGCCTGCTGCTGTCGCTGCTGCTGGCGGTGCTGTTCAATATCGACAGCATCCACCTGTTCCGCGCGCTGTGGCAGCACCCGGCGCTGGCCGCGAACCTGAGCGCCGCGCCCACCGTGGCCAATGCGAATACCGTCGATGCGCTCATGGCCCTGCCGATCGGATGGCGCAGCTTTCCGCCAGTGCTGGACCAGGCCTTCGCGCTCAGCGTGGCCGGCTGGCTGCTGACCGCTTCCACCGCGCTGTTCGGCGCGCCGTTCTGGTTCGACTTGATGAAACAGACCGTGCAGGTGCGCGGCGGTGGGCCGAAGGCTTAGCGCCCCGGCCGGAAGGCGTCCAGCAGCGCGGTGGAGATCGACACCCGGCTGGACGGCTCGGGCCACTCGTCCTCGGGTCCGAACCAGCGCGCCTCGGCGATCTCGCTCGGATCGGTGCGGATCTCGCCGCTCAGGTAATCGGCCGTGAAGGCGACCATCAGCGAATGCGGGAAGGGCCAGGCCTGGCTGCCGAAGTACTGCAGATTATGCACGCGCAGGCCGACTTCCTCGAACACTTCGCGGTGCACCGCTTCCTCGATCGTCTCGCCGGCTTCCAGGAAGCCCGCCAGCGCCGTAAAGCGCGTGGTGGCGTAGTTCACGTGCGAAGCCAGCAGGACCTTGTCCCCGTTCCGGATCAAGACCATCATCGCGGGCGAAATGCGCGGATAGGCCATGAAGCCGCAGTGCGTGCACTGGAAGCAGCGCTCGCCCGGCAGCGGCGCGGTGCCGCCGCCGCAGGCGCCGCAGAAGCGGTGGGTGCGCGCCCATTCGGTGATCTGGGCGGCGCGCGCCGCCACGCCCACCAGCGCTGCGTCCATGTCCGGCAGCAGCGCGCGCAGGCTGGTGAACACGAAGCCCGGCGGCGCGGCTTCTTCGCCGTCTGCCCAGGCGGTCTGGCAGTAGCGGCCGTCGAGCAGGCCGACCGGATGCAGGCGCGCCGGGTCGATGGCGTGCAGCCCTTCGCTGCCGCGCGGCAAGGTGCCGTCCGCGCGGTGCAACAGACGCCCGGCGTGGAAGATGTAGTTGATGGGATCGGGATGGGCCTGCGGCGTGATCAGCGGCTCGAAGTTCGGCGGTGTTTTCAGCATCCGCCGATGATACCGGGTTTGGCCGGGTTCGGCTTCGGCTTTAACTTCAGCTTCGGTCCTTGACCGCCAGCCAGCCGTCCTTCGGCAGCAGGGCGCGGCGCTCCGGTTCGATCGGCGCGCTGGCGCCGCCCTGCTCGCGCAGCGGCTGGAAGCGCGCGATTTCCTGCGCCAGCGTGGCGGCGGCCACGGCCAGCGCCGGGTCGGGTGGCGGCAGCGGCAGCGCCGCGGCCAGGCTGGCCTGTTCGCTGGACGCGCTGAATTCGGCCAGCGCCTGCGACAGCGCGCCGGTGCGCTCGCTCAACGACGCTTCGCGGTTAATCACGAACCACACGTCTTCCACCGCGCGGGTGCTTCCATCGAGCGTGGTGTACCTGCCTTCCAGGCCCACCCAGTTGCCGCCGCTCTTGCGCATCACCGCGGCGCCGTTCACGCCGATCGATGCCACTCCGGCCTGGGCCAGGGTGCGCAGTTCGCCGGTCTGGCTGACGCCATCGGTATTGGCATCCACCCACACGCGCAGATCCCGGTAGGCGGCGTCGGCACTGTCGATGCGGCCGTCGCCGTTGGCGTCGAGCGCGGCCAGCGCTCGGAAGCCGTCCGGTGCCGCGCTGCCGTCGGGCAGGCGGGTGGCGGTGCCGAACAGTTCGGCCCCGCTGTCGATACTGCCGTTGCCGTTGCGGTCCAGCGCCAGCAAGCCGTCTTTCGGACCGGCCCAGCCGCTTTGTACGTGCGTGCCGTCGGCATTCAGGTCGAAGCGCACGCCGGCGCCGTACGGCAGCGTGGTAACACCGTCACCGTCCAGGTCGAGCACCAGCGGGCTGGCGGCCGGCAGCGCCGCCAGTTGCGCTGCCGTGAGCGCCGCCAGCTGGGCTTCGCTGAGCGCGTCAACCTGCGCCATGGACAAGGCCTTCACGTCCGCCACCGGCAGCGCGGCGATCTGGTCCTCGGTCAGCGCGCCAATCTGGCTGACCTTGAGCGCGCGGATCTGGATCGAGGTCAGCGCGGCGATCTGGCCGGTGGTCAGGCCCAGCAGCTGGTCGCCGCTGAGGGCCGCGATCTGGGTCGAGCGCAGCACCGCCAGGTCTTCGGCCTCGATGGCCTGGATCTGCTCGACCGAGAACAGGGCGATCACACCGGTGCTCAGTGCCAGGATCTGGCGCGTGCTCAGGCTGGCGATCTGCGCGGTGGTGAAGCCGGCCGCCTGCTTGTAGCCCAATCCCGCCAGCTGCTGCGGCGTCAGTTCGTCCAGCATCGGCACCGACAGGTCGTACAGCTGGCCGGTGGTGAGCGCGCCCAGCTGGCGGCTGTCGAGCATGCTGATGCTGCCCATGCCGCTAAGCTGGCTGCTGGTCAGCGCGCGCAGCTGGGTGGTGCTGAGCGCATGCACCACGCGGGTCGAGAGGGCGCCGAACTGGGTGGTGCTCAGCACGCCGATCTGTTCGACGGTGAGGCCGGCCACCTGGCCGCTCTTGAGGCTACCCAGCTGGCTGACGTCGAGCGCGCCCAGCTGGTCGGTGGTCAGTACCGAGATCTGGCCGGTACTGAAGCCGCCCAGGCTGGCGAAAGCCGCCACCTGCTCCGTGGTCAGGCTGCTCAGCGCCGCGGTGTTCAGGCCAGCCAGTTCGACGGTGTTCAGTTGCGCGAACTGGTCGGTACTCAGGACCGACAGCTGGTCGCTGGCCAGGGCAGCCACCTGCCGGCTGGTGAGCGCGCTCATGGCGTCCAGGGTTAGCGCCTGCACCTGGGCGGTGGTGAAGGTGCGGAACACGGTGGTGGCCAGCGCGCGCACCTGCAGCGGCTGCAGGATGGCGATCTGGCTGGTGCTCAGGGCGCCGGTCTGCAGCGAGGTCAGTGCCGCCATCTGGCCGGTGCGCAGCGCGCCCAGGTGCTCGTCGTCGATCATGCCGAGCTGCTCGGCGGTGAGCGCGCCGATCTGGATGCTGGTCAGCGGCAGCACGGTGGTGAGCGCGGCCAGCTGGCTGCTGGTGAGCGCCTGCACCTGCCCACGGGTCAGGGCGCGCATTTCGATCGAGGTCAGGGCGCCGATCTGCAGCGTGGTGAGCGAGGCGATCTGGTCGGTGCCCAGTCCGACGATCTGGGAGGTGCGCAGCACGCCCAGTTCCTCGGCGCTGAGCGCGGCCAGCTGGTCGAGCGAGAGCGCGCGCAGCACATTGGTGGTCAGGGCGCGCACCTGGGCCGAGTTGAACGATCCGACCTGGGCGGTGGTCAGCGAGGGCGCCTGGGTGCTGGTGATGGAACCCACCTGCGGCCCCGTCAGGGTG
>CAMLHI010000360.1 GCA_946479705.1 uncultured Oxalobacteraceae bacterium | reverse complement strand
AGCGCCGGATCGGGCAGCACGGTGCCGAAGAAGGCCACCGTGTCGTGGCGCTGGATCAGCAGGGTGGGGAAGTTGTCGATGTCCAGATCGCCCACCACCTCGGCCTGGTCTTCGATGTCGATCCAGATGAAGTGCTTGTCCGGGTGGCGCGCGGCGAGCGCGTCGAAGGTGGCGCGGTAGGATGCGCAGGTGCCGCACCAGGCGGCGCACAGGCAGGCGACGATCCAGCTGTCGCCCGCGACCGCTTCGGCGATCCTGGCGCGGTTGTCGGAGTCGAGAATGTGACTATGCATGGGCGCATTCTACCGCGCCTCTTGCAGCGCTGCTTGGCAAGCGCCGCTCGGGTTAAAATACCGCCTATGTCTATCATCCTCGCTATCGAAACCTCGTCCGAACTGGCCTCCTGTGCGCTGATCGATGGCGGCACCCTGTTGTGGCGCGAATCGAACGGCGTGCGCACCCACTCGCAATCGATCCTGCCGATGGTGCAGGAACTGCTGGCCGAAGCCGGCCGCGCGCTGGCCGACTGCAGCGCCATCGCCTTCGGCGCAGGTCCCGGTTCCTTTACCGGCGTGCGTACCGCCTGCGGCATCGCCCAGGGCCTGGCCTACGGCGCCGGCCTGCCGGTCATTCCGCTGGTGACCCTGGCGGCGATGGCGCAAGCCTGCCACGCGGCCAGCGGCGCCACCGAGGTGCTGGCCATCCTCGATGCGCGCATGGGCGAAGTCTACTGGGCCCAGTACCGCCTGGCCGGCGGGGCCTGGACCATCGTGGCCGAAGCGGCGCTGTGCGCGCCCGCCGACGTGGCGCCGCTGGCGGCCGCCGGCCTGGTCGCCTGCGGCAATGGCCTGTCGGCCTATCCCGAAGCGTTCGCCGGCCGCGATTTCGCCGCCGGCGCGCTGCCGGAGATCATGCCGCATGCGCGCGAACTGGCGCAGCTGGCGCGCGTGGCCACGCACAGCGTGTCCGCCGCCGAAGCGCAGCCGCTCTACCTGCGCAACAAGATCGCCTACACCAGCGCCGAACGCCAGGCGATCAATGCCGCCAAGGCCGCCGCATGAGCGCAGTGATGCGCCACGACGAACTGCACTATGCGCCCATGGTGAGCGGCGACGTGGACGAGGTCTTTGCGCTGGAAACGAGCGTCTATCCGCATCCCTGGACGCGGAATAATTTCGTCGACTCGCTGGCCGCCGGCTACCACTGCTGGGTACTGCGCGACGATGCCGGCACCCTGGTCGGCTACTTCCTGCTGATGGGCGCGGTCGACGAGGCGCACCTGCTCAACGTGGCGGTGGCCGCGCCGCGCCAGCGCCAGGGCCTGGCCCGCTACCTGCTCGACAAGGCCACCGCCTGCGCGCGCGGGCTGTCGATGCTGTCGGTGCTGCTCGAAGTGCGGCCCTCGAACACGCGCGCGCTGCATATTTACGAGCGCTATGGCTTCGTGGAGATCGGCCGCCGCAGGGGCTACTACCCGGCCCACAATGGCAAGCGCGAGGACGCCATCGTCATGAGGTACACGCTATGAGCATGTTCGACCAGCGCAGCACCGCCTTCCTGGAGGAGATGGGCGTCGGTCCGCTCTGGCTGCTGCGCGATGCGCCCGTATCCGTGCCCGAGCCGGCGCAAGTACAGGCACCCGCGTCCGTGGCCGGCGCATCGGCGCCGCCTGTCTCCGACGCCGACGCGGCCATCGCCGCCATGGACTGGGACCAGCTGCAGGCCGCCATCGCCGCCTGTACCCGCTGCAGTATCTGCAAGGGCAAGCGGCCGGTCTACGGCACCGGCGCGCGCCAGGCCACCTGGCTGGTGGCGGCGGGGGCCTGTTCGGCGCTCGACCAGGAAGAGGGCACGCCAATGGCGGGCGACGCCGGCCGCCTGCTCACCAATATGCTGGGCGCGGTGGGCCTGTCGCGCGAGCGCGATGTCTATGTCACCAGCCTGATCAAGTGCCGGCCCACCAGCGCCAGTGGCGGCGACCGCGCGCCCAGCGCCGAGGAAGCCAGGGCTTGCCGTCCCTACCTGGAGCGCGAACTGGCGCTGACCGGCGCGGCCACCGTGCTCACGCTCGGCCAGATTGCCGCCAACGCCTTGCAGGACAAGGCGCTGCAGGAAGCGCTGGCGCAGTCGCGCGGCCAGGTGCACGCCTTCCAGGGCGCGCGCCTGGTGGCGACCCTGCATCCGGGCGAACTGCTGCGGCGCGGCGCCGACAAGGCGCTGGCATGGGCCGACCTGTGCCTGGCGAAATCGTCCGATGGACGCCCCGGCTGACACCTACCAGTCGCGCTTCGCGGCCCGCTGGGGCCATCTGGCGCAGCCGCATGCGCGCGCGCTGGCCTGGCTGCTGGACGCGCCCGACCTGCTCGACGCGGCCGACCCGCACTGGCAGGGCCGCATCGCCAGCCTGGGCGTGCTGCCGCCCTCGGTGGACGCCTGGCTGAACCGGCTCGACGCCGACCCCGCGCCGCTGCTCGACGCGCTCGGCGCGCGCACCTACACCCGCCTTGGCCTGTACGCCGAAAAGCTGATGGCCTTCTACTTCCGCGAGCACGGCATGCTGGTGGCCCACGGCCTGCAGGTGCGCGCCGCGCGCAACGACACCGTCGGCGAATTCGATTTTCTGCTCGACGGTCCCGACGGCGCGCTCGAACATATCGAATTTGCCACCAAGTTTTACCTGCTCGAAGGCGAGGCTGCCGCGCAGCTGGACACCTTCGTCGGCCCCAACCTGGCCGACAGCCTGGGCGCCAAGATGCGCAAGATATTCCAGCGCCAGCTGACCCTGGGCCAGCATCCGGCCGCGCAGGCGCTGCTGCCACGTCCGGTGACGCGGGCGCGCGCGCTGGTCAAGGGCTGGCTGTTCTATCCGGCCGGAGCGCGTGCCGGCATGGACGGCATTTCGGCGCTGCATTGCCGCGGATTCTGGTGCGAGCTCGGCGCAGTCGGGACGCTGGACGCCGAACGTTTCGTGGTGCTGCCGCGCCTGCAATGGCTGGCGCCGTACCGCGCCACGGCCGATGGCGGCACGCTGGACCGGGCCACGCTGGCCGCGCGGCTGGGCGCGCAATTCGCGGCCGTGCCGATGCCGGTGCTGGTGGCCGCAGTGAGCGAGGTGGAGGGAATGCTGGTGGAGCAGGCACGCGGTTTCATCGTGCCGGACGACTGGCGCGCCCGCGCGGCGTTCCGCCAGAAGGTGGCGGCGCCGCCCGAGTCTTAGTGTTTGTGCTCGCCGATCAGCGCGAGCGAATCGTGCTCGCGCTGGTTGGCGGCGTGCTTGCGCATGATGAGCCACATGATGCCGGCCACCGAACCGCCGAACAGCACGATGATGACATTCAGGTCCAGGTTCAGCGAAATCATCATGGCGTACACGGCCAGCATGGTCAGGATCGACAGGTTCTCGTTGAAGTTCTGGACAGCGATCGAGTGGCCCGCGCTCATGAGCACGTGGCCGCGGTGCTGCAGCAGGGCGTTCATCGGCACCACGAAAAAGCCGGAAAGGACGCCGATCAGGATCAGCAGCGGGTAGGCCAGTACCACCGAATGGACCATCGTCATGCCGATGACGATGACGCCCATGGCGATGCCGAGCGGGATCACGGTCAGCGATTTCTTCAGCGGGATGA
>CAMLHI010000359.1 GCA_946479705.1 uncultured Oxalobacteraceae bacterium | reverse complement strand
ACCGGCAAGGCGGCCGCATCCTGGAACGGCACGTGCATCTGGAAGGCGTAATAGGTCGGCGTCAGCACCATCTTGTCGCCTTCGGCCAGGATCATGGCCTGCAGCACATTCACCATCTGGGCGATGTTGCTCATGCTGATGCGCTCGGCGTGGGCGTGGAAGATGTGGAAATGCAGGGCGGCGACGAGCGCGTCGCGCAGCGAATTTTGCTGCTGCAGGAAGCGCGGCGGCGTGCCGGGTGTCGGATCGTACCAGGTGCCCCATTCGTCGACCACCAGGGTCAACCTCTTCTGCGGATCGTTCTGTTCCAGCTTGCGCACATTGTTGGCGACCAGCTCGCCCATGTGCAGGGCATCCTGCAGGGTCGACATCCATTGGCCCTCGCCGAAGCCGGTGGCCGCGCCCTTGTTCGGTCCGCCACGGCCGGGCACGGTGTAATAGTGCAGGCTGATGGCGCTGGCAGGCGCCCGCAGATGCGTGCTCAGGTGATCGGTCCAGGCGACGTCGCCATCGAGGCCGCCGCCGGCGATCAGGCGCGGCGTCGTGGCCGGGTCACCGGTGCCGGCGAAAGTCGCGTGGTGGTTGTACAGATTGGCGAAACGTTCCGCCGTCATATTGCCGCCGCAACCCCAGTTCTCATTGCCGATGCCAAAGAACGCCACCTTGAAGGGCTGCGGATGGCCATTGCGCGCGCGCAGCCGTGCCAGCGCCGACGGCCCCTCGGCGGTCATGTATTCGATCCATTCGGCCGTCTCGCCCGGCGAGCCGGTGGCCACATTGCCATTCACGTAGGCATCGGCGCCGATCATGCCGATCAGGTCGAAAAATTCATGCGTGCCGACCGCATTGTTATCGACCACCCCGCCCCAGTTGGTATTGACCATGACAGGACGCTGCTCGCGCGGGCCGATGCCGTCGCGCCAGTTGTACTCGTCGGCAAAGCAGCCGCCCGGCCAGCGCACCACCGGCACGTGCAGGTCCTGGAGGGCCTGCACCACGTCCTTGCGCCAGCCGCGGATGTTCGGGATGGGCGAGTCGGGACCGACCCACATGCCGCCGTAGATGCCGCTGCCGAGGTGCTCGGCAAACTGGCCGTAGATGTTCTTGTTGATGACGGCGCCGGGCCGGGTGCCGTCGACCTTGACGCTGACCTCGGGAACCGCCAGCGCGGCGGCGGAACCCAGCAGGCACAGGCTGGCCAGCGCGCCGTGCATCCATGCCCGGGCGCTGCGCTGGCGCGCGCGCCTATTCATCGACCGCCACCACGGTCAGGGACTTGGCCGGCAGCGTGATGCGCAATTGTCCATGCGCGACACGCACCGGGATCGGCGCCGGCCCGGCCAAGCCGGCGAGCACGCTGGCGCTGGCCTTGGCGGGCACGGCGCCGGCCAATTGCACGGCCGTCGCCACGGCGTGCGCCGGATCGGCATTCACGAGCGAGAGGTAGAGCTTGCCATCCTTGGCGCGCGCGGCCGACACGCTCAGCGCCGGCATCGACAGCTTGCCCACGGTGTAGCGCGGCGTGTGCCCGAGGCGCGCCGGCAGCGCAGTCGCACCCTGGAAGGGCACATGCATGCGGAAGGCGTGATAGGTCGGCGTGAGCGTCAGGCGCGCGCCCTCGGCCAGGATCATGGCCTGGGGCGAATTCAATGGGGCCGAAAAACTGGCCATGCCGACGCGGTCGGCGTGGGCGTGCAGCACGTGCAGCTGCAGGGCCGCGGCCAGCGCATCGCGCAGGCCGTGCGCCTGAACGGCGTCGCCGCCGGTGCTCCAGCCGGCAATGACGAGGGGCAGCTTGTGGGCGGGATCGTTCTTGTCCAACTGGGCGATATTGCTGGCGATGAAGGCGTCCAGCCTGGCGGCCTGGCGCAGCGCCGCCATCCAGCCGCCATCGGCCGCGCCATCGCGGTCCTCGTCCTGTGCGTCGTCGTGCACGCCGATGGCCGCGCGGTAGTCGCGCACGCGTTTTTTCCTGCTCAGTTCATCGGTCCATGCTGGGCCGTTGCCGCTGGCCACGAGCGTCGGCGGCTGCGCGCTCTTGCCGCGGATGAAGACGGCGAACTGGTTGTACAGGTCGGCATAATATTGCGCGGTCATGTTGCCGCCGCAACTCCAGGGCGCCTGGCCGATGCCGACGTAGCGTGCCTTGAATGCCTGCGGGTGGCCATTCTGAACACGCAACTGGCCCAGCGTCGAGCCGCCATCGCCCTCCAGGTATTCGACCCATTCGGCCGCTTCGCGCGCCGAGCCGGTCCCTACATTTGCGCCGATATACGCGCTCGATCCGGCCAGTTCGGCCAGGTCGAAAAATTCGTGGGTTCCCACGCTGTTGTCGTCCACGCCGCCGCCATCGGGCAGGCGCCGCAGCGGGCGTTGCGCGGGTGCGCCGACGCCGTCGCGCCAGTGGTAATTGTCGGCCTGGCAGCCGGCCGGCCAGCGCAGCACCGGCACGCGCAGGCCGCGCAGGGCGTCGAGCATGTCGGTGCGCCAGCCGCGCTGGTTCGGCAGGGTGGAATCCGGCCCCACCCACAGGGCGCCGGGCCGGCCCGCGCCGCCGCCGGCGAGCGTTTGTCCATACAGTTCTTCGTGGATGAGCGCGCCCGGGTGCGCGGCGTCGATCAGCACGTCCACCGCGGGTGCGGACCAGGCGGTACTGGCCGCCAGCAGGCCGGCGGCCGTGATCCAAAGTCGCTTAGTCTTCAAGGAACTTCCCTTGTTATCGATGCATAAATGACGACGCCGGCCGCGTGAGGCGGCCGGCGCTAGCGCCTTGACGGCGCTTGCCTTACGGCTTGGAACTTAGAACTTGTAGCGCAGGCCGGCGCGGAAGATACGGCCGTTGACGAAGCCCTGATTCTCCAGCTCGGTTTCGCGGGTCAGCGCTTGACCGACGTAGCGTTGCGTTGACGTATTGGTGAGGTTCGAGCCGCTCACAGACAAGGTCAAGTGGTCGTCGATATTGTAGTTGAACGAGGCATCGAGCATGCCAAACGCCTTGACATAGCTGCTGCCGAACGGCGTGGAGCCGTTGACCTGGTTGAGTGCCTGCGAAGAGCGCCAGGTGTACACCAGGCGTGCCGACATGGTCTTGTCTTCATACATGAACGATGCGCTGGTGGCATTCTTCGACACGAATCCCATCGGGGTGACAATGATATGCTGCACTGCGGCGGTACCGGCGTTGACCGGGTTACTGGTGTCAACGTAGGTATACGAACCGGCCACGCCGAAGTTCTTCAGCCAATTGACCTCTTTATCGAAGAACCATTGACCGGACAATTCGATGCCGCGCACAAAACCGGCCTCGCCATTGACCTTATGCGAAACCATGTACTGGCCATTGTCGCAGCCGTTGGGATCCTTGCCATTGTAGGCAGGTACAATCCAGCTAGGCAGCGTACGGCAATCGAGCACGTCGTTAAAGAAGCCCTTGATTTCCTTGTCGAACAAGGCGACGGCCGCATAGTTGGTCGCGCTGAAGTAGCGCTCGAGCGACAGGTCGAAGGAATTGGCCACTTGCGGATGCAGGGCCGGGTTGCCCTCCCTGCCCGTGCCATTGCCGGTGTTTCCCGACACGAAGGGGTTCAGGTCGCCGGTCAGGGGACGCGTCATGCCGCGACCGTAGCCGAA
>CAMLHI010000358.1 GCA_946479705.1 uncultured Oxalobacteraceae bacterium | reverse complement strand
GCCGAACTGAGCGACATGCCGGCCGCCGACACCCAGGGACTGAGCAGGCCGAAGGCCGCGCAAGGAATCGCCACGGCGTTATAGACCGTGGCCCAGGCCAGGTTCTGTCTTACCACGCCGAGGGTGCGCGCGGCGATGCGCCCGCACTCGCCCAAGGAACCAAGCCGGTTCGACACCAGCACGCAATCGGCATTGAGCTGGGCCAGCGCGGCCCCGCCCCCCATGGCAAAGGAGACATCGGCCGCGCGCAGCACGGCGGCATCGTTGATGCCGTCGCCGGCCATCGCCACCACCGCGCCCTGCGCCTGCAGGCCGCGCACATAGGCCAGCTTCTGCTCCGGCAGCTGTGCACCGATGGCCGTACCGATTCCCAGCTGGCCGGCCACGCGGCTGGCCACCGCTTGCGTGTCGCCGCTCAGGATCACCACCTGCTTGCCGGCTTGCTGGAACTGCCGCACCACCTCGGCCGCCTCGGGCCGCAGGGCGTCGGCCACGCGGATGCGGGCGAAGGCCTGCTGGCCGTCGCCTAAATAGACCGTGGTGTGATCGTCAAGTTCGTCGACATGGCCGGCGCAGGCGAAGCTGGCGCGTCCGAGGCGGTATAACTGCCCCAGTACCCTGCCCTGCACGCCCTGCCCCGCTTCGCTCATCAATTCACCGGCGCGCAGGCGCGCATCCGGCGCCGCCGCGCGGATCGCCTGCGCCAGCGGATGCAGGCTGCCCGCCTCCAGCGCGGCGGCGATGTCGAGGCAGCGCTGGCGCCCCAGGCCGCCCATCGCCTCCACATCCACCACCACCGGTTTGCCCACCGTGAGCGTGCCAGTCTTGTCGAATACGATATGGGTAGCGCGGTGCAGCGTTTCGAGCACGTGCGGACGCACCACCAGCACACCGCGCCGCACCAGCGCGTCGGTGGCCGCGGCCAGTGCGCTCGGCGTAGCCAGCGACAGCGCGCACGGGCATGACACCACCAGCACCGCGATGGCAATCTGCCATGCGCGCGCCGGTTCGACCAGTTGCCATGCGCCGAACACCAGCACCGTGAGCAGCAGCAGCGCGATCACGAAGCCGGCCGCGACCCGGTCGGCCCACTGGGCCAGCTGCGGCTTGCCTTCGCCGGCGCGCTCGGCCAGGCGTACCAGCTGGGCCAGGGTACTGTCGCCGGCGGCACGCTCGACGCGCAGCACGATCGGCTGCGCTGCATTGACGGCGCCGCCCGGCACGTCGGCGCCCGTGGCGCGCGCCTGGGCCTGGCTCTCGCCGGTCAGCAGCGCCAGGTCGATCTCGGTGGCTCCTTCGACAATCACGCCATCGGCGGCGATCGCCTCGCCGGCCGCCACCGTGATGATGTCGCCCGGCGCCAGCGTGGCCGCGGCCACCACGTCGCCAACGCGCGAGAGCGGCCAGCCCGCCAGGCGGGTGGCCGAAGCGGGCAAGCCGTGGCGCAGGCGCTCCAGGCTGGCGGCGGCCTTGCGGCGCGCCAGCAGTTCCAGATAGCGGCTGCCCAGCAGCAGGAAGATGAACATCGTGACCGAGTCGAAGTACACTTCGCCCGCGCCATCGAGCGTCGCCGCCACGCTGGCCGCGAAGGCCGCCACGATCCCCAGCGCCACCGGCAGGTCCATGCCGGGCAGGCGCGCGCGCAGCCCACGCCATGCCCCCTGGTAGAACGGCATGGCCGAGTACAGCACCGCCGGCGCCGTCAGCAGCAGCGAGGCCCAGCGCATCAGGGCGTGCATGTCGGCATCCATGGTGCCGTCGTCGGCGATATAGGCCGGCAGCGCGTACATCATCACCTGCATCATCGACAGGCCGGCGATGAACACGCGCCGGAACAGGCCCTTGCGCTCGCGCTCCATGGCGGCATCCTGGCGCGCCGCATCGAAGGGATATGCCGCATAGCCGACCTTGCGCAGCGCCCCCAGGATATCGCTCGGTTTGCACAGCGCGGCGTCGAGGCGCACCCGCAGGCGTCCGGTGCTGACATTCATGGCGGCCGCTTCGACCCCGGCCACGCGCGCGGCGGTGCGCTCGATCAGCCAGACGCAGGCCGCGCAGCGGATGCCTTCGACCGCCAGCGTCAGCTCGGCGCCGCCATCGCGGTCGCACAGGACCAGCTGGGCCGGCACCAGCGCCGCCGGCTGTTCGGCGAAGCTGTCGCGGGTCTGGTAGTAGTCTGTCATGCCGCTGTCGACGATGGCTTCGGCCACGGCGGCGCAGCCGGGGCAGCACATGGTGCGCGCGATGCCGTCGATGGCCACGTCCAGGCCGTTGTGGGCGGCAGCCGGCAGGCCGCAGTGGTAGCAGGCCAGCGCGGCCGGCTCGGCACTCATTGCGCCGCTCCCACGCACAGCGCGTCGAACAGCGCCACATGGCCGCCCGCCGCGCGCGCCAGGGCCAGCACGGCAAAGCCCAGCACCAGCGCGCCGGAAGCGCGCCGCACCGCGCGGCGCTGGAACAGATTGCGGCCCCGCTCAGCGGCCAGGCCGACCGCCAGCAGCATCGGCAAGGTGCCGGCGCCGAAAGCCGCCATCACCGCCGCGCCGGATAATGCGGAACCGGAAAGCATGGCCGTCACCAGCATGCTGTAGACCATCCCGCAGGGCAGCCAGCCCCACACCGCGCCCAGCGCGAGCAGCTTGGCGGGACTGTCGACCGGCAGCAGGCGCTTGCCGAGCGGCTTGACCAGGCGCCACAGCGACTGGCCGGCCGATTCCAGCACGGCCAAACCGCGCCATGCGTCCATCAGGTACAGGCCGAGCACGGCCAGCATCAGGTTGGCCATCCAGTACAGCGCCAGCTGGACGCCGGCCACGTCGGCCATGAAGCGCGCGCTGCCGCCCGCCAGCGCACCGGCGGCGGCATAGCTGGCGATACGGCCGGCATTGTAGGCGCTCACCCGCACCAGGCTGTGGGCAGCCGGCATGGCCACCGTCACCACCGGCACCGGGAAGGGCCGGCGCGGCGCGGCCGTGAAGGCGCTGACGATCCCGCCGCACATGCCGACGCAGTGCACGCTGCCGGCCAGGCCGACCAGGAACACCGGCAGCAGGTTGACGGCGCCCGGTGCCATCAGACTGTCCGCGAATGGCGCGCCGGGGCGCCATCGTTGAGATAGCGGTCGAACACCATGCAGACATTGCGGATCAGGAGGCGGCCCTTGCCGCTGACCGTGATCCAGTCGGTGCCGAGTTCGACGAGGCCGTCGGCTTCGAGCGCGCGCAGGCGCTCCAGCTCGGGCGCGAAGTACTCGCTGAAGGTGATCGGGTAGGCCTGCTCGATGCCCCGGACGGACAGCTCGAAATGGCACATCAGCATCTGGATGATCACACGGCGCAGCGCGTCGTCCATGGTCAGGCGCACCCCGCGCCCGACCGGCAGTTCGTTCTTGTCGATCAGGCTATAGTAGGCGTCCAGGGTCTTGACGTTCTGACTGTAGGTCGGGCCGATCGCGCTGATGGCCGACACGCCGCAGGCCACCAGGTCCATCTCGGCATGGGTCGAATAGCCCTGGAAGTTGCGGTGCAGGCGGCCCTGCGCCTGGGCCACCGCCAGGTCGTCGGCCGGCTTGGCGAAATGGTCCATGCCGATATAGATGTAGCCGGCCGCGCTCAGGCGGCGAATGCACAGGCCCAGCATGT
>CAMLHI010000357.1 GCA_946479705.1 uncultured Oxalobacteraceae bacterium | reverse complement strand
CATGCCGAATTCAGCGGCGACCGGCGCGATACCAGCGAGCGCGTGCTGCCCAATTTCAATGTCATCGGCTTCAACGACCGCGCCCAGTCGATCGTGATCCGCTACGGCCAGTGGGAGTTCTGCGAGCATGCCGACTTCCGCGGGCAGTGCCAGGTCTTCGGACCGGGACGCTACCCGCACCTGGGCGCCTTGAGCAGCCGCCTGTCGTCGATGCGCCGGGTACGCTGATCAGCGCTGGCCGTGCGCGCGCGGCGGCAGGCTCAATAGATAGCGGTGCAGGGCGCGCACGTCGATGTCGGTCATCTGCCCGAGCGCGGCGAACGGCATCACTGCGCTGATGGGCGTGCCGTCCGGCCGGTGGCCGCTGCGCAGCATGGCCATGAACAGTTCGGGCGTTGGGTAGCGCAGCATGGCGCTGCCGGCGCCCGGCGTCAGGTTGGCCGGCGCCGGCCACTCGGCCGGGGCGCCCGGAATCCGTCCTCCAGAAAATCCCGGTCCGTGACAGCTGATGCAGCTGCTGGCCACATAGGCGCCGTGCGCCAGCGACACTTGCGCCGGCACCGGCGCGGCGGGCGGGCGTGTGTGGTCGATCAGCTCGGCGGCGTCGCGCACCATTCCGAAGGCGTACATCACCCTTACCATCTGCGGCAGTTGCACCGTGCCCAGCCGGCCCGGTGCCGGTGCCAGCGTGCCGATGTAGGCAATCAGCGCGCCCACGTCTTCATCGGGCATGCGGCTGAAATCTTCGCTCGGCATGATCATCACCGGCCGTCCGTCCGGCTTGATGCCGTGGCGCAGCGTGCGCACCCAGTCCTCGACGCGGTAATGCGCGGTGGCGCTGACCTCGCCCTGGGTGATATTGGGCGAGCGCACCAGCATGCCGGGGCTGTTGAACACCTCGCGTCCGCTGCCATTGGCGCCGTGGCAGTCGGCGCAGCCGCGCGTGCTGAACAGGTAGCGCCCGTGTTCGATGGCGGCCGCCGCGGTCGGCACCGGTACCGGCGCCACCGCCACGCTGATCCGGCGCGCCATCTTGCGTTCGCCCAGGATGCTGCCGCCCAGCACCGCGGCCAGGGCCAGCACGGCCAGCGCCAGCAGGGCGAAGGCGGTGTACTTCATCGGCTTGCTCATATCAAATTCCTTTCTCGGCGCCCAGGGCGCAAGCGTGCGCACCGCGCGCTGCCTGCGCAGTACCATGAAGCCAGGCGAATCGGGAGTGCAGCCGGTGGAGTACAAGGACTATTACCAGACGCTGGGCGTGGCGCGCGATGCGTCGGCGGACGCGATCAAGAAGGCTTATCGCAAGCTGGTGCGCAAGCACCACCCTGACGTGAGCCGCGCGCGCGATGCCGGCGAGCGGACCAAGGAAATCAACGAAGCCTACGAGGTGCTGGGTAATGCCGGCAAGCGCGCCGCCTACGATGCGCTCGGGCGCGCGCCGGCCGGCCAGGAATTCCATCCGCCGCCGGGCTGGGACACGCAATTCGCCAACGCCGGCGCGGACGGCTTCGGCAGCGGCGATTTCTTTGCCGACCTGTTCGCTCACGTTGGGCGGCGCAGACGCGCGGGCGGCGGCTTCGCCGTGCGCGGCGACGATATCCACGCCAGCGTCATGGTCGACCTGCACGATGCCTACCATGGCGCCGAGCGCACCCTGACCCTGCGCGTGCCCGGGCGCGACGAGCATGGACGCGCCCAGACGCGGGAACGTGCGCTGACCATGCGCATCCCCAAGGGCGTGCTGCCGGGCCAGCAGCTGCGCCTGGCGGGCCAGGGCCATGCCGGCACCGGCGGCGGGCCGCCGGGCGACCTGTTCCTGGAGATTCAGTTCCACACCGACAAGCGCTACCGGGTCGAGGCGCGCAACGTCCACGAAACGGTGCCGGTGGCGCCCTGGGAAGCGGCGCTCGGCGCCCACATCGACGTGCCCACGCCGTCCGGCCACGTGCAGGTGAGCGTGCCGGCCGGCTCGCAGAGCGGGCGCAAGCTGAGGCTCAAGGGACGCGGGATTCCCGGCGCGCCGGCGGGCGACCTGTATCTGATCCTGGAAGTGGTGTTGCCGCCGGCCAGCAGCGAACGCGCGCGCGACCTGTACCGCGCCATGGAGCGCGACCTGGCCTTCAATCCGCGCGCCGGCGCGCGCGCTTGAGCAGGTGGATATTGCTGAGGAACGCATCGGATTCTCCTGCGGGAGGGGATGCGTTGACTATGCTACCGGGTCCCTGTGGCGGCTTGATGCCCCACAAGCGCGCGCCGGGCCCGTCAGAGGCGTGAGCGCTTGCGGCCACGCAGGATCTCGGCGAGGTCGTCCAGCACCGGCGCAATGCCCAGGGAAATGAGCACGAGCGCCAGCGGCACCGTGGCCAGGTAGCCGGCGTGCTTGAAGCCGAGCGCGCCGGCCACGCCGCCGACAAAGAACAGCAGGGCAAGCAGACTCAACATTTTAAGGCGGTCGCGGTTGGCGGCGACCGGCTTGAGTCCCGCCTGCGCGCCATTCCAGTACAGCATTTTCCCCACCTCGATGCCGATGTCGGTGACGATGCCGGTGATGTGGGTGGTGCGGATTTCCGTGTTCGACAGCTTGGTGATGGCGGCGTTCTGCAAGCCCATGATGAAGCTCAGCAGCATCACCGTCAGGGACACCACCAGGCCATCGATATCGGACAGGCGCGCGCCCAGGAGGCCAAAGCCGAGCAGCAGGGTCGCTTCGAGCACCAGCGGCATGGCGTACTGGCTGTGCAGACGGTTGCGGCGCGCGTAATTGACCATGATGGCGCAGCAGGCCGCGCCGGACAGGAAGGCCAGCAGCGCGCCCAGCCCTGCCAGGGCAGGCCCGTAGATGCGCAGGGCGACATTGTCGGCAATGGTCGAGACCACCCCTGTCATGTGCGAGGTGTACTGGTGGACGGCCAGGAAGCCGCCCGCATTGATCGCGCCCGCCACGAAAGCCAGCACGTAGCCGAGATCGCGGTTGCTGCTCTGGTGGCGGGCGTTGCCGGTGAGCCGGCGCGAAAAGTTGAAGGGCACTGCGATTCCTGTCATGGGCGGTGTTGCCAATGATAATCCTTTTGGCGTCAACGGTGCGGCATTGTCGGGCAATGTCGCGCAACTTTATTTGGGCGATCCTGCGGCGCGCCGTGTTCGCGGCAGGCGCCCTACAATCGACTCCAGGGCTTATCGACCAAACAATGTGGAGCGTATACTCATGCAAATCGACAATGCAATTCCCGGCAACCCCGATGCCGTGTCCCTGCAGGGCAAACGCGTGGCGGTGCTGATGACCGATGGCGTCGAACAGATCGAATACACCTCGCCGCGCAGCTACCTGGAAGAACACGGCGCCACCGTGGTGCTGCTCTCGCCCAAGAATGCCGGCGAACACGTGCAAGGGTTTCACCATACGGACAAGGGCGACACTTTCGATGTCGACCTCAATGTGCGCGACGCCAACCCGCGCGAGTACGACGCGCTGCTGTTGCCTGGCGGCGTGGGCAATCCCGACCAGCTGCGCTTGAGCCCCGAGTCGATCGGCTTCATCCGCGCCTTCGCGGCCGAGCAAAAGCCCATCGGCGCAATCTGCCACGGGCCCTGGACCCTGATCGATGCCGGGGTCGCCCAGGCGCGCCACCTGACCAGCTGGCCCAG
>CAMLHI010000356.1 GCA_946479705.1 uncultured Oxalobacteraceae bacterium | reverse complement strand
GCGTTTGGCAATGCGCTGGGGGAGAGTTTGGCCAGCATGAGTTCGCAATCGGGTAGTGGAGAGAACGCGGCGGGCAGTGGTGGCAAAGCGACAATAGCCGACCTCATCGCTCAGGCCAATTCGGCACCTGAGCGGGGCGCGATGAATTACACCGACTACGGGTATGAGCAGGCGCGCCCCTTGGCAGAAAGATTAGGACTGGAACCAAGCCGCACCCCACATGAGATGTCTCTTCCGACCAGTCCGGGTGGTGATAACGGTGGTGGCTACACAACCTATCGTAACTATGTCGCTCAAACGGCCGAAGGCGCGGCTATTGCAACTGAGGAGGCCACGTATCATCGGCGGAGCCCTGTCCAAGATTTGTATAAGCCGACGGAGGGCTTCTTCCAGTCGCGCTACAACATGGCTTCGAAGGCGATCGGTGACACGAATGCCGGGCTGGGTTACCGCGCCGTCAATGCACTTCTGGCGACAGCAGTACTGCCGCTCGCGGGATTAGAAAGCATTCCGACTGGTCTCTACAATGCTCCGAATAATTTCTACCGAGCCGGCCAGGAAACGAAGCGAGCGATGTTTGCGGACAATACCGATGCGCGGGTTTTGCATTCGCTCGCCGCTGTACGGGACACGGCTAATGCCACGCTGGGTGTGCTTGGGCCGTTTGCAGTAAGTGGCGTACGGGGGCAAAGTGCGACACAGTCCATTGAAGAGTTGGCCGTATCACGTGCGACTTATTCGGTCGATCCGATCACTGCTGCTCACCCTCTTGAAGGCATGACACCCGCTGCGGTGATTCAGCAGGCCCAGTCACTTGGCCTGCAAACTGCGCGGGATGAGTTGGTCCTATGGTCGGGGCTTGGACGTGGCCGAGACGGTATCATCCGTTCGCAAACGTATGCTGCTGAAAATGGCGGGCGCACACTAGAAATGACACCGGGTGGACAATGGCTCGACAAAATGGATTTGTACGGCAACGCGTCACCGTTCACACGTGTTGAGGCGGATCAGATTTGGGGTGGCGTATCGCGCTCGTTGGCAGAACAGGCCAGCGGCCAAGTACGGGCGCTGCAGGGGGCGGTCAGGCCAAGCAGCGTTTACCGCAATATCGAATTGCCCGCATTGCAGGCCAATCCACAAGTCACCGGGATCGATCAAATCATATTAAAGCCGCGCTATAACTTTGGAGGACATTGAGATGTTTACTTGGCTTAACAAGCAAGGGGTACGTAGCGACGAGGGCTTTGAAGTTCAATTTACGGGGCGTTTCGATGCCGAATACCGCGAAGGCGACAAGGTCGTGGAGCTTTACGTGGAAAGCGGTGAGAATGGTGGCTTGCCGTGCATCATCCTTGACCCGCAAGCATTTGCCCGCTGGCGCAACGGAGAACAAATTCCATCGGAACAGCAAGCCCGGATGCTTCATAACTTCCAAGAAGCCATGGCGTTTCAGGGGCTAAAGATGGTTGTGGAAAAAAGCGAATGAACAGGCGAGAGACTGGCTCATGCTCCTTGAGCCAAGGTCGAATTTAACTTGAAAATGTGGAAGGTTGAATATCGACTGAAAAAAGCCGCCCCCAACCCCGGCTGGCGCAGGGGGCTGGGGGCAGCTTCAATTTTTAGCGGCTAAGGAAGGACGCCACACCGTTGGCGCAGCCTTCTCTACGCTCTCGGCGCACCGCGTTTGGCCTCGGGCGCCGGCTTCTTCGCTGCCGCCTCGGCGCGCGCCGTATCCCAGCGCCGCGCCTCATGCTTGAGGATCATCCCCTCCAGCAGCTCGCGCACCGTCTGCTTCTCCGCCTCGGTGAACTGGCTGACGGCCTCGAACTGCAATGCCAGGTCGTCGCTGGGGCCGCGCTCCTGGTCGCCGAACACCAAATCATCGAGCCTGACATGGAGCACCTTGGCCAGCCGGATCAGGGCGTCTAAGGTCGGCTGCGCCGTCCCTGCCTCGTAGCGCCGGATCTGGTTGACGTGCAGTTCGGCCGCGTCGGACAAGCCTTGCTGCGTCATGCCGAGCGCCTTGCGCAATTGAATCAGTCTTGAGGGGAAGGACATGGGTAGGAACCAAAGCGTGAGCGGTTTCATACTGTATCCCCCGGTTTCAAAAATGATTAACACGTACACAGTATAAGGTATTAAAATAAAACATCACAAGGGTATTGACAGGTTTTAGAGCAAAAGGCGAACAATGGCACGCATCCCGCAAGCAGACATCGAGCAGCTAAAGGACGGGGTGTCCGTCGAGCGCCTGGTCGAGTCGGCCGGCATCGCGCTCAGGCAAAGCGGCAAGGACCGCATCGGGGTGTGCCCGTTCCACGAGGATAGCGAGCCGTCGCTGGTGGTCACGCCCGCGAAGAACCTGTGGCACTGCTTCGGCTGCCAGGTCGGCGGCGGGCCGATTGACTGGGTGATGAAGTTCCGGGGCGTCTCGTTCCGCCACGCGGTCGAGCTGCTCAGGGCCGCCCCTGCCTTAGCCGCTGGTGCGGCCGGCGCGCCAGTCGGCGGCGCCACGGCGCGCAGCCTGCCGGCGCCAGTCGCGTTCGACGCCGACGACCAGGCGCTGCTCAACCAGACCATCGGCTACTACCACGACACGCTGAAGCAGTCGCCCGAGGCGCTGGCTTACCTGCAGGCGCGCGGGCTGGACCATCCCGAGCTGGTGGCGCGGTTTAAGCTGGGCTACGCCAACCGCACGCTGGGCCTGCGCCTGCCTGGCCGGGACCGCAACGACGGCGCGGCCATCCGCACCCGCCTGCAAAAGGTGGGCGTCTACCGGGAGAGCGGGCACGAGCACTTCAACGGCTCGCTGGTGGTGCCCATCCTGGACGAGGCCGGCAATGTGGTCGAAGTCTACGGGCGCAAGATCCGCGACGATTTACGAAAAGGCACGCCGGCACACCTGTACTTGCCGGGTCCGCACCGGGGCGTATGGAACGAAGCAGCGCTCGTCGGCGCCCAGGAAGTGATCCTGTGCGAAGCCTTGATCGACGCGATGACATTCTGGTGCGCCGGGTTCACGAACGTGACCGCAGCTTACGGCGTGGAAGGATTTACAGCCGATCATCGCGCTGCGTTACGGCGTAACGGCATTGCGCGCACGCTGATCGCCTACGACCGCGACGATGCCGGCGACCGGGCCGCAGACAAGCTCGCGGCTGAGTTGATCGCCGAGGGGATCGAATGCCTGCGGGTGCGCTTCCCCAAGGGGATGGATGCGAATACCTATGCGTTGAAACTGCGGCCGGCGCAGCAGAGCCTTGGCATGGTGCTGCGCCAGGCGGAGTGGATCGGCCGCGGGCCGCGTCCGGACAGCAGCGCACTCATGCCGGACGCGGTCGAGGCTGATCCGGCGCCCGCCCCTCCTTTAGCCGCTGCGGTGGCTGGCGCCGACACCGGGCCGCCAGTGGATCAGGCACCCGACGAGCTGCTGATCGTGCTGGGCGAACGCCAGTGGCGGGTGCGCGGCTGGAAGAAAAACCTGTCGCCGGAGCAGATGCGGGTGAACCTGCAGGTGCGGCGCGAGATGGCCGATGCGCATGACGCCGGCAGCTACCACGTTGACACGCTGGACCTGTACGCGGCGCGCGCCAGGGCGGCGTACATCAAGCAGGCCGCCATCGAGCTTGGCCTGGCCGACGAGGTGGTCA
>CAMLHI010000355.1 GCA_946479705.1 uncultured Oxalobacteraceae bacterium | reverse complement strand
CGCCAGCATTTCGGCGGCGACTGGGCCGGGCGCTGGATCCTCACGGCCGGGCTGGGCGGCATGGGCGGCGCCCAGCCATTGGCGGCCAGCTTCGCCGGCGCGGTCTCGCTGACGGTGGAGTGCCAGCAGAGCAGCATCGACTTCCGCCTGCGCACCCGCTACCTCGACAAGCAGGCCGCCGACATCGACGAGGCGCTGGCGCTGGTGGCCCGCCACACGGCGGCCGGCGAGGCGGTCTCGATTGGCCTCCTGGGCAATGCCGCCGAGGTGCTGCCCGAACTGGTGCGGCGCGCCCGCGCCGGCGGCCTGCGGCCCGACCTGGTGACCGACCAGACCTCGGCGCACGACCTGGTCAACGGTTACCTGCCGCTGGGCTGGAGCGTGGCCGAATGGCAGGCCGCGCGGCGCGACCCCGTCCGCCACGCGGCGCTGGTGGAGGCGGCATCCGGCTCGTGCGCGCGGCACGTGCAGGCCATGCTGGACTTCCAGGCCCTGGGCGCGCAGGTGGTCGACTATGGCAACAACATCCGCCAGGTCGCTTTCGACCGCGGCGTGGAAAACGCCTTCGACTTTCCCGGCTTCGTGCCGGCGTATATCCGCCCGCAGTTCTGCGAGGGGCGCGGGCCGTTCCGCTGGGTGGCGCTGTCGGGCGACCCCGAGGACATCTATAAAACCGACGCCAGGATCAAGGAACTGTTCCCGCACCTGCAGCAGGTGCACCGCTGGCTCGACATGGCGCGCGCCCGCATCGCTTTCCAGGGCCTGCCGGCGCGCATCTGCTGGCTTGGGCTGGGCGAGCGCCACCTGGCCGGGCTGGCTTTTAACGAGATGGTGCGCACGGGCGAGCTGAAGGCGCCCATCGTGATCGGGCGCGACCACCTGGACACCGGCTCGGTCGCCAGTCCGAACCGCGAAACCGAGAGCATGAAGGACGGCACCGACGCGGTGTCCGACTGGCCGCTGCTCAACGCCCTGCTCAACACCGCCGGCGGCGCCACCTGGGTCTCGCTGCACCATGGCGGCGGGGTCGGGATGGGCTACTCGCAGCACGCCGGCATGGTCATCGTGGCCGACGGCAGCGAAGCGGCCGCGCGCAGGCTGGCGCGGGTGCTGGTCAACGACAGCGGCTCGGGCGTGATGCGCCATGCCGACGCCGGCTACGACAGCGCGGTGGCCTGCGCTGCCCGCCACGGCCTGAACCTGCCGATGGTCCAGCCATGACGCTCACCCTGAACCCCGGCAGCCTCACGCTGGCCGAACTGCGCGCCGTGTGGCAGGCGCCCGTGCGCCTCGAACTGGCGCCGCAGGCGTATACGCCGATCCGCGCCGCCGCCGAGGCAGTCGACGCCATCGTCGCCAAGGGCGAGGCGGCCTACGGCATCAACACCGGCTTCGGCATCCTGGCCAGGACGCGCATCCCGGACGACCAGCTCGAACAGCTGCAGCGCAACCTGATCCTGTCGCACTCGGTCGGCACCGGCGCGCTGCTGCCCGACCCGGTGGTGCGCCTGGTCATGCTGATGAAGATCGGCAGCCTGGCGCGCGGCTATTCGGGCGTGCGAACGCTGATCGTCGACAGCCTGATCGCCCTGTTCAACGCCGGCATCATGCCGGCTATTCCGGCCAAGGGCTCGGTCGGCGCCTCGGGCGACCTGGCCCCGCTGGCCCACCTGACCCTGGCCCTGCTGGGCGAAGGACCGGCGCGGGTGGACGGCAAGCCGGTCGACGCCGCGGCCGCGCTGCAGGCGGCGGGGATCGCCCCGGTGGTGCTGGCCGCCAAGGAAGGCCTGGCGCTGATCAACGGCACCCAGGTATCGACCGCGCTGGCGCTGCACGGCCTGTTCATGGCGCAGCGGCTGGCCGAAGCGGCCATGGTGGCCGGCGCGCTGTCGCTGGACGCCGCGCGCGGCAGCGATGCGCCGTTCGACGCACGCGTGCACGCGGTGCGCGGCCAGCCGGGCCAGATCGCCGCGGCAGCCATCTACCGCGAACTGGTCGCCGGCAGCGCCATCCGCGCCTCGCACCTGCTGGGCGACGAGCGCGTGCAGGACCCCTACAGCCTGCGCTGCCAGCCGCAGGTGATGGGCGCGGTCACCGATTTGATCGGCAACAGCGCGCGCACCCTGCTGATCGAAGCCAATGCCGTGACCGACAATCCGCTGATCTTTCCCGACAGCGGCGCCATCATCTCGGGCGGGAATTTCCACGCCGAGCCGGTGGCCTTCGCGGCCGACACGCTGGCGCTGGCGATCGCCGAAACCGGCGCGCTGGCCGAACGCCGCATCGCCCTGCTGATCGACGCCACGCTGTCCGGCCTGCCGCCCTTCCTGGTGCGCGAGCCGGGGCTCAATTCCGGCTTCATGATCGCGCACGTGACGGCGGCGGCGCTGGCGTCGGAGAACAAGTCGCTGGCGCATCCGGCCAGCGTGGACAGCCTGCCCACCTCGGCCAACCAGGAAGACCACGTCAGCATGGCCACCTTCGCGGCGCGCCGGCTCGACGAGATGGCGCACAATACGGCGGTGATCGTGGCCATCGAGCTGCTGGCCGCGGCGCAGGGGATCGAGTTCCACCGGCCGCTGAGTTCATCGCCCCATCTCGAGCATGTGCACGCGCTGCTGCGCGCCCAGGTGCCGTTCTACGAGGCCGACCGCTTCTTCGCGCCGGACATCGAAGCGGCACGCAAGCTGGTGGTGGAGGGCGCGCTGTCGGCCGCCTGCGCGGACGTTTTCGCCACGCTGTACCAGTAACGATCGGCCACGACCGGGGAGGCGCGCCATGGATTTCAGTTTCGAAGCAGGCACCATTCCCCTGCTGGTGTCGATACCGCACGTAGGCACCGCCATCCCCGACGACCTTGCCGCGCGCCTGACGCCGCAAGCGCTGCAGCGCGCCGACACCGACTGGCACCTCGACCGCCTGTACGATTTCGCCGCCGCCATGGGCGCTTCGGTGCTGGCGGCGCGCTGGTCGCGCTACGTGATCGACCTGAACCGCCCGCCCGAGGACTTCAATCTCTATCCGGGGCTCGACACCACCGGCCTGTGCCCGGTCGATACCTTCCACAAGGAGCCGCTGTACGCGAAGGAAGAGGGACCCGGCCGGGCGGAGATCGCCGAGCGGCTGACGCGCTACTGGCAGCCCTACCATGTGGCGCTGCGCGCGGAACTCGACCGCCTGCTGGCGCGCCACGGCCGCGTGGTGCTGTGGGACGCGCATTCGATCGCTTCGCGCGTGCCGCGTTTTTTCGAGGGCCGCCTGCCCGACCTGAACTTCGGCACCGTCCAGGGCGCGTCCTGCGCCAACGGCCTCGATGCCGCCGCGATGGCGCCGGCCATGGCGCAGCAGCGCTATTCGGTGGCCCACAACGGCCGCTTCAAGGGCGGCTACATCACGCGCCAGTACGGCAGACCGGAGCAGGGCGTGCACGCGGTGCAGCTGGAGATGTGCCAGTGCCTGTACATGGACGAACAGGCGCCGTTCGCCTACCGCCCCGAATTGGCGGCGCAGGTGCAGCCGCTGCTGCGCGAACTGCTGTGTGCAGCGGCCGCCTGGGCGCGCGCATGAGCAGCCTGTTCGCGCGCCACGCACTGCTGCCGCAGGGCTGGCAGGAAAACGTGCTGCTCGGCTGGGACCGCGACGGCACGCTG
>CAMLHI010000354.1 GCA_946479705.1 uncultured Oxalobacteraceae bacterium | reverse complement strand
GGCGTCCAGGTGCGCGCCGGGTTGTACTTGGTGGTCACCAGGCGGTGGCGCGGATCGACCGGGGTGGCCACCGGCGCACCGAGGTAGACATCGCCCAGGCCAAGCACCATATAGGTGGCGCCGAACACCACGTCGTACACGTCCTGCACGCTATCGAGCCCATTGATGCGCTGGATGAATTCGATATTGCTCGGGCACCAGGGTGCGTCCGGGCGCACCGTGGTCTGGTACTTCTGGATCGCCAGGCGGGTCTGCGAATCGTTCCAGGCCAGCGGCAGGTGCACGATGCGCGAGGGGACCACCATCTCGTCCACCGCCGGCAGGCCGGCCAGCGCGCCGTCGATCAGCTCCACCAGACGGGTGGCGGACAGGCGGCGGTGATCGAAGTGGATCTGCAGCGAGCGGATACCCGGCGTGAGGTCGATCACGCCTTCAAGCCGTGCCGTTTCGATGGCCTGCATCAGCGCGTGCACCTTGAAGCGCAGGTTGATGTCCAGGACCAGGTCGCCGAATTCGGCCAGCAGGTAGTCGTCGCCGGCGCGGCGGTACAGGACCCGCGTGTCGCCACGGTAGCTGCCTTCGCCGATGATGGCCGGGGCGCTCTCGCCCTCCGCGCTCGCCACCGGAACCGCCAGCGGGGAGCCGCTGCCGTCGAACACGCTTTCGAGCGTGGCGCGCATGGCGGCCGCCTGCTCGGGCGTAACGCGCACGAAGCGCACCGTGTCGCCCGGCTTGAGCTGGCCCATTTTCCACAAGTCGGCCGAGACGATCACCGCAGGGCAGACGAAGCCGCCCAGGCTGGGGCCGTCCGGACCGAGGATGACCGGCATGTCGCCGGTGAAGTCGATGGCGCCGATGGCGTAGGCATTGTCGTGGATGTTCGATGGATGCAGGCCGGCTTCGCCGCCGTCGGTGCGGGCCCAGCGCGGCTTGGGACCGTTCAGGCGCACGCCGGTCCGGCTTGAGTTGAAGTGCACTTCCCAGTCGGTGCCGAAGAACATCGCGATGTCCTCGTCGGTGAAAAAGTCGGGCGCGCCATGCGGACCATAGTGGACCGCGATCTCCCAGTGGTGCGCATAGGCCGGCGCTGGTGCGGCGCTCGCTGGCGGCAGCGCCGTTGCGGCGTTCAGCTTGAGCACGTCGCCGGTGCGCAGTGCGCGTCCGCCGTGGCCGCCGAACTGGCCAAGCGTGAAGGTGGCGCGGCTGCCCAGGTATTCTGGCGCATCGACACCGCCGGCGATGGCCAGGTAGGCGCGCAGGCCGGCCCCGGCGATGGCGCCGCAGCGCAGCGTTTCGCCCGCTTCGATGCGGTGCGCCTGCCAGTTGGCCAGCACGCGCTTGCCCTGTTCTCCGCTCACCGTGGCCTGCATGTCGGCTCCGGCCAGTGCAATGGTGGCGGCACAGTTGAAGCGCATGGCCGCGCCCTGCAGGGTCATCTCCAGCGTGGCGGCCGCGCTGTCGTTGCCCAGCAGGTGATTGGCGTAGCGGTGCGCATACGAATCCATCGGGCCGGACGGCGGAATGCCGACCGCCCACAGGCCGAGCCGGCCCGGGTAGTCCTGCACCGTGGTCTGGATACCGCCGTCGATCACTTCGACGGTGCGCGGCCGGTACGGCATGGAGGCCAGCATGGCGGTGATCTGGCGTCCTTCCACAAAAGTCGGATAGGCCAGGATGCTGGCCAGGTAGGCCAGGTTGGTTTCGATGCCATCGATACGCGAGGCGGCAAGTGCGGCGCTCAAGGTGTCGATCGAGGCGCCACGTTCCTCGCTATGGACCAGCAACTTGGCCAGCAAGGGATCGTAGAACGGGCTGACAGTCACGCCGCGTTCGATCCAGGTGTCGACGCGCAGGCCGGGTGCGAACTCCACCGCGGTCAGCACGCCCGACGAAGGCTGGAAGTTGCGCGCCGCGTCTTCGGCATAGACGCGCAGCTGCATGGCGTGGCCGTGCGCGACCAGGCTGTCCTGCTCCGGCAGGGTGAAGCCCGGCGCGGCGGCGCGGATCATCCATTCGACCAGGTCGACGCCGAACACCAGTTCTGTGACGCCGTGCTCGACCTGCAGGCGCGTGTTCACTTCGAGGAAATAGAAGGCGCCGGTATCGGCATCCATCACGTATTCGACGGTACCGGCCGACAGGTAGGCGATCGAGCGCGCCAGCCGCACGGCGGTGGCGGCCAGTTGGGCGCGCGTCTCGGTGGACAGGCCCGGCGCCGGCGTCTCTTCGATCACCTTCTGGTTGCGGCGCTGGACCGAGCAATCGCGCTCGCCCAGCGACACCACGTTGCCGCGCCCATCGCCGAAGATCTGCACCTCGACGTGGCGCGCGTTGCGCACGAACTTCTCGAGGTACATGCCGCTGTTCTTGAAGTTGTTCTCGGACAGGTGCTTGACCGAGGCATAAGCATCGCGCAGGTCGCCCGCGTCGTGGCACAGGCGCATGCCGATGCCGCCGCCGCCGGCGGTGCTCTTGAGCATGACCGGATAGCCGATGCCTTCGGCCTGGGCCAGCGCGCTGTCGACGCCGTCGAGCAGGCCGGTACCGGGCAGCAGCGGCACGTCGGCCTGCAGGGCCAGCGCGCGCGCGGTGTGCTTGAGGCCGAATTCGCGCATCTGGCCCGGGGTCGGGCCGATGAACACGATGCCGGCGGCGGCGCAGGCTTCAGCAAAGGCGGCGTTCTCGCTCATGAAGCCGTAGCCAGGATGGATCGCCTGCGCGCCGGTGGCGGTGGCCGCTCCCAGTACGGCGGCGGCGTTCAGGTAGCTCTCGGAGGCGGCGGCCGGGCCGACGCAGACCGCTTCGTCAGCCAGGCGCACGTGCAGCGATTCGACATCCGACTCGGAATAGATGGCAACCGTCTTGATGCCCATGCTGCGCGCGGTGCGGATCACGCGGCAGGCGATTTCGCCGCGGTTGGCGATCAGGATCTTGGTGAACATGCGCGTCATGCCTCCTGGTCCCACACCACGAAGCGCACCGGCGTCGGGTTGTAGGCATTACACGGGTTATTCAATTGCGGGCAGTTCGATACCAGCACCAGCACGTCCATTTCGGCGCGCAGCTCGACATATTTGCCGGGGCTGGACAGGCCGTCGGCGAAGCTCAGGCCACCGTCCGGCGTAACCGGCACGTTCATGAAGAAGTTCACATTGGGGACCAGGTCACGCTTGCCCATGCCCTTGTCGGCGTGGGCCAGGGCGATGAGGTAGTTGTCGCGGCAGCTGTGCATGAACTTCTTCTGCGGCGAATAGCGCACGATATTGCTCTCGGCCGCGCAGGCGCCGCCGATGGTGTCGTGGCGGCCGCAGGTATCGGCCACGATGGTGAGCATGGCGCGCCCGCGGTTGGACACCAGCACCGAGCCGGCGCCCAGGTACAGGCTGCCCTGTTTTTGCAAGGTGTCGGTGACGCTGTAGCTTTCGGCGGTGTCGGCGGCGTTGTAGAAAATCGTGTCGACGGCCTGGTTGCCTTCCAGGTCGACAATGCGCAGCACCTGGCCGCGCTTGACGGTGTGCAGCCAGGGTTCGCCGGCCGGCTGATAGTGGTCCAGCACCGCGCTGGCCGGATCGAGGGTACTTTCGAGTATGGTCGTCATGCTGCCGCTCCTAGCGATAAACGAGTTCAGTGTTGGCGTAGCCGCGCTGGTTTTCCGGGCACGACAG
>CAMLHI010000353.1 GCA_946479705.1 uncultured Oxalobacteraceae bacterium | reverse complement strand
ACGGTCGAGCTGCCGGGCCGCTTCCAGGTCTTGCCGGGCCGTCCCACGGTGGTGCTGGACGTGGCGCACAATCCGCACGCGGCCGCCGCGCTGGCGCAAAACCTGGGCAATATGGGCTTTCACCGCTACACCTATGCGGTGTTCGGCATCATGCAGGACAAGGACATTGGCGGCGTGATCGCCCCCATGGCCGAGCACATCGACCACTGGTGCGTGGCCGACCTGCCGTCGCCCCGTTCGGCCGACAGCGCCGACCTGTGCGCGCGCCTGGAAGCCTTGCCGCTGGGCGACGCCAAGCCCGAGGAACGCTCGGTCTCGGCCTTCGCCGATCCCGCCCAGGCGTTTGCAAATGCAATGAGTAGAGCTGGGGAGAATGATAGAATTGTGGTCTTTGGCTCGTTCTTCACCGTCGCCGGTGTGATGGCAGCCCGAAAATCCTCACTTCACTGAAGAAAAACGCATGGGCTTGTTCTCGTCATCTAGTAAAAACAAGCAAGAAAGTAGTTCGGAAGACGGCGCCTACGTGGCCCGCGACGATGAGAATGCTCTCGCACGCTCCAAGCGCGCGTCGAGCGCGGGAGAATCCTCCACGCGCCGCAGCCGTCAGGCCAAGGAAGCCGCCAGCGATCCCGTATTGCCCGAAAAGAAACGCGCACGCCGCCGCCTGGTCGGCGCCGTGGCGCTGGCGCTGGGTGTCGCCGTCGGCTTGCCGATGATCCTCGATTCGGAACCCAAGCCGCTCGCCACCGATATCGACATCCAGATTCCCAACAAGGACAAGCTGGCGCCGCAGCCGCTGCCGCGCGCCGTGGCCGCCGCCGATGCGCTCGACGCCAAGGAAGAGATCGTCGAGCCGGCCAAGACGGTCGCGCCGGAGCCGGCCCACGTGGCCGAGGTCAAGACCGAGGTCAAGTCCGAAGTCAAGACCGAAGTCAAGGCCGTGGCGAAGCCCGAGCCGAAGCCGGAAAAGCCGGTCGCCAAGGCCGAGTCCAAGCCGGCCGAGCACAAGGCCGCGGAAGCGAAACTGGCCGAGAAGCCCGCCAAGCCCAAGGAAGACAAGCCGGCCGTCAAGGAAAGCAAGCCCAAGACCGAGGCGCCGCCCGATGCCGCGCGCGCGATGGCTATCCTGGAAGGCAAGGCAGCCGCGGAGCAGGCCGCGCAGAAATCCGAGAAAGCTGAGAAATACGTGGTGCAGGTCGCCGCGCTGGCCAGCCAGGAAAAAGTCGATGAATTGCAGACGCGCCTGCGCGAGGCCGGCATTGCCTCGTTCACGCGCAAGGTGCCGACCCAGTCGGGCGAGCGCATCCGCATCCAGGTAGGGCCGTTCAGCAAGGAAGAGGCGGACAAGGTGCGTGCCAAGCTCGGCAAGATGGGCTTGAACGGCATCATGGTGGCCGGCTGACGGCGGGCGGCGCGTGACGATCTTCGACTATGTGGTCCTGTTTGTATTGCTTGCCTCGGTTGTCATCAGTACACTGCGCGGCCTTGTGAAGGAAATCCTGTCGCTGCTGAGCTGGGTCGTGGCCTTCGTGCTGGCCAATGCCTACGGCGCCAGCTTCGCGCCCATGCTGCCGGACATGATCCCGGGCGATGCGGTGCGGCTGATGGTGGCCTTTGTGGCGATCTTCCTGGGCGCGCGCATCCTGATGGGCTTGCTGAGCATGGCGCTGGACGCACTCATCAAGGCTAGCGGCCTGAGCCTGGCGGACCGCGGCCTGGGCGGCCTGTTCGGCCTGGCGCGCGGCATTGTCCTTGTGCTGGCCGGCGTGATCCTGGCAGGGATGACCGATCTGCCGAAACAGCCATTCTGGCGTGAAGCGCTGCTCAGCCCGATCTGCGAATCGGGCGCGCGCACCGTCAAACCGTTTTTACCGCATGCGCTGGCCCGGCATGTGCAGTTGTAGATTCGCGCATTACCCATTTTTTAATTTTGCAGTAGCAGTTTTTAGGAGCGCACCATGTGTGGCATCGTCGGCGTCGTCTCGCAGCATCCCGTTAATCAGCTTTTGTATGATGCATTGCTGCTGTTGCAGCACCGCGGCCAGGATGCGGCGGGCATTGCAACCAATCACAGCAGCATGTTCTCCATGCATAAGGCCAACGGCCTGGTGCGTGACGTCTTCCGCACGCGCAATATGCGTTCGCTGCAAGGCAATTCGGGCATCGGCCACTGCCGTTATCCGACCGCCGGCTCGTCGAGCGAGGAAGAAGCGCAACCCTTCTACGTCAACGCGCCGTTCGGCATCACGCTCGCGCACAACGGCAACCTGACCAACCAGGCGCAGTTGAAGGACGAAATGTTCCGCAACGACCGCCGCCACATCAACACCGATTCCGATTCGGAAGTCTTGCTCAACGTACTGGCGCATGAAATCCAGGAAGCCACCACCGGCTTCAATATCGACCCGGATTCCGTGTTCAAGGCCGTGGCCGCGGTGCACCGCCGCGTGCGCGGCGCCTATGCCGTGGTGGCGCAGATCGCCGGCCATGGCATGCTGGCCTTCCGCGATCCCTTCGGCATCCGTCCCCTGTGCATCGGCGTCAACGAAACCGACAAGGGCAATGAATACCTGGTCGCCAGCGAATCGGTGGCGCTCGAAGGCATGGGCTTCCGTTTCCTGCGCGATGTGGCGCCCGGCGAAGCCCTGTTCATCGACAACGACTGCGTGCTGCACGCCCGTCAGTGCGCCGACAATCCATCGCTCAACCCCTGCGCCTTCGAATACGTCTACCTGGCCCGTCCCGACTCGATCCTCGACGGCGCCTCGGTCTACGCGACGCGCCTGAAAATGGGCGAATACCTGGCCGACAAGGTGCGCTCGCAGTTCAAGCATGGCGAGATCGACGTGGTCATGCCGATTCCCGATTCCTCGCGTCCCGCCGCGATCCAGCTGGCGCTCAAGCTGGGCGTGGAATACCGCGAAGGCTTCATCAAGAACCGCTACATCGGCCGCACCTTCCTGATGCCCGGCCAGGCCATTCGCAAAAAGTCGGTGCGCCAGAAGCTCAATGCCATCGGCACCGAGTTCAAGGGCAAGAACGTGCTGCTGGTGGACGACTCCATCGTGCGCGGCACCACCAGCGGCGAGATCGTGCAAATGGCCCGTGAAGCCGGCGCGCGCAATGTGTTCTTCGCCTCGGCCGCGCCGCCGGTGCTGTTTCCGAACGTGTACGGCATCGACATGCCGACCCGCGACGAGCTGATCGCCTACGGCCGCACCACCGAGGAAATCTGCCGCGAGATCACCGCCGACGCCCTGGTCTACCAGGATGTGGACGCGCTCAAGCGCTCGATTTCCGACGTCAACCCGGCCCTGCAGAGCTTCGAGGCCTCGTGCTTCGACGGCATCTACGTCACCGGCGACGTGACCCCGGATTACCTGGACCGCCTCGAAACGGCGCGCCACAATCCCAAGGCCAAGCCACTGGAAGATGCCGGCCGCACCCAACTGAATCTGAATCTGGCGACCACGGAATAAGACAGCGCATGAGCGAGAAGAAACAGTACGGTTTCACCACCACGATCCTGCACAACGACCGGCAGAAACCGATCGAGCATGGTTCGCTGCACAAGCCGGTCCACACCTCGGTGACCTTCGGCTACGCGGATGCGCGCCAGCTGGCGTCGGTGTTCCAGGGCAAGGAGCCAGGCTTTCGCTACGGCCGCCAGGGCAA
>CAMLHI010000352.1 GCA_946479705.1 uncultured Oxalobacteraceae bacterium | reverse complement strand
TGGACTGGACGTTCACGCTTTGCTGGATCAGCGCCGAGATACCGCTGTTCTGGCTGACCATGGTGATGCCGGCGGCCGACTGGCCGACATTGCTCATGGTGTTGGACATGTCGAAATTGCCGGCGGTGACGGTGGTGGTGCCGCCGTTGCCGCCGGTGCCAGCCGCGCCGTGGCCGCCGCTGGCATCGCCGACGGTGGACGAACCGTTGCTGGCGCTGCCGCCGGTGCCGCTGCCGCCCGCGGCGCCGGCGCCGCCCGTGTCGGTGGCCGCGCCGCCGCTGGCGCCATTGCCGGTGCTGGCATAGCCGCCGGCCGCCCCGGTGCCGCCTCCGCCGGCGTCACCCACGGTGGTGTCGCCGGCGGCCGCGCTCGATGCGCCGCTGGACGCCGCTCCGCCGTTGTGGCCGTTGGCCTCGGCGATGCTGCCGCCGACGGCGATGGGCACGCTGTTGCCGGCACTGTTGCCCCCGGCTGCGGCGCTGTCGGCCGCAGCCGCCGAGCCGAGCGCCAGGCCGCCGATGCCGCCCATGCCGCCGCTGCCACCCGCGCCACCGGAGGCGGTGCCACCGGAACCGCCCGAGCCGCCAAACGCCAGCCCACCCGCACCGCCGCCGCCACCGGCGCCGCCGACGCCGGCTCCACCCAGTGCGGTGCCGTTGCTGGCGCTGCCGTTGGCGGCGATGCCGCCGCTGCCGCCCGCGGCCGCGCCGCCATTGCTGCTGCCGAGGTAGCCGGCGACGTTGCCGATGTGGTGAATGGCATTGCCGCTGACCGTGCCGAACAGCGTGCTGTTGGCGGTGGCCGTGGAGGTATTGAAGGCGTTCGAGATGGTCGAGGTGGCGCTGGCGCCGTTGTTCGCGGCGGCGATCCCGGAGCCGAAGCCGAGGGCGTCGCCCATGCTGTTGTTCTGGCCGGTGCTCTTGTCGTTGCCGCTGTCGGAATTTTGCAGGGCCAGGGAGTTGTCGTTGGCGTGGGTGCCGTCACCGCTCTGGGTAGTGGTGCTCGAGGCAGTCTGGGTGAGTGCGCCGCCCGCGACGATCGGGAAGGTGGCGGTGTTGACCGGATTGGCGTAGCTGCTTGCGTGGAATGCCAGCGTGATGGCTGCCGCCAGGATAGTACGTTTCATATGTGCCCCTTGGTTGAATGTTCGGATGGAGTCGCCCGCCTTGCAGGGCAGGCCCGGTCATTACTGCAAACGCAGTGCCAGCTTCAGGCCGGCGCTTGCAAGCGCTTGAATCTGCTGGGCTTTTTGGGCTGCGCGATGGCAGCTGGGTGGACCCGGGCGGCTGCGGGCGGTGGTTTTGGTCGGAAGCTGCATCCAGGCTGTGACGGGCTGTGCTCACTTCGGCGTCGTGCCGACGGCGCTCGCGTGTGACAGCACCGCCCAACTCAGCTGGCGATGCCGTGTTTGGCCATCTGGCGGTACAGGGTCATGCGCGAGATGGCCAGCTCGCGTGCCGCGCGCGTGACATTGCCGCCGCTGCGCGCCAGGCTGGCGACGATGGCTTCGCGCTCGGCGCGCTGGCGCGATTCGCCCAGGCCGGCGGCAATCGGGGCGGCGGGACTGTCCAGGCCGAGGTCGGCGGGCACGATCAGGCGTCCTTCGGCCAGCACCAGCGCGCGCCGCACGCGGTTGCCCAGTTCGCGGACATTGCCGGGCCAGGCGTGGCCGCGAATGGCGCGCAGGGCGGCGCCGGAAAAGCCCTTGAGCCGGCCCGGCTTGTCGCCCGCGTACACGTGGAAGAAGTGGCTGGCCAGCGCGTCGAGGTCGTCCTTGCGCTCGCGCAGCGCGGGGACGGTCAGCGGCAGCACGTTGAGACGGTAATACAGGTCTTCGCGGAAATGGCCGTCGGCCACCGCCTGCTGCAGGCTGACGTGGGAGGCGGCCAACACGCGCGCGTCGACCTGGATGCTGCGGGTGGCGCCGACCCGGTGAATGGTTTTTTCCTGGAGAAAGCGCAACAGATTCGATTGCAAGTCCTTGGGCAGGTCGGCGATTTCGTCGAGGAACACGGTGCCGCCGGCGGCCGACTCGATCAGGCCGACTTTCTCGCGCGCCGCGCCGGTGAAGGCGCCGCGCGCGTGGCCGAACAGTTCGGACTGGATCAGCGCGGCCGGAATGGCGCCGCAGTTGATCGGCACGAAGGGGCCGCGTGCGCGCGCCGAGCGGGCGTGGATGGCGTGCGCGGTGAGTTCCTTGCCGCTGCCGCTTTCGCCCCAGATCAGCACCGGGGCGTCGGCGTGGGCCACCTTGCCGATCTGGACGCGCAGCTGGCGCATGGGGAGGCTGTCGCCGATCAGGGCGTCGAGCGGGGCCGGGCGCGCCATGCCGGCGCGCAGCAGTGCGCAGCCGTGCGCGTGGCCCAGCGTGTGGCGCAGCATGGTCATGTCGAGCGGGCGCGTGTGGTAGTCGTGAAAATGTTCAGCGGCCAGTTCACGCCAGGCCGGCTGCTCCAGCGTGCCCGGATCGACCAGCGCGATCCAGTGACATTGCCAGTGCTGGCGCAGGAAGCGCTCGAGCGCGGCCGGCTCGCCGAGCTCGTGCAGCAGGCCGAGCGGCCAGCTGGCACTGCGCAGGGCGCGCGCGGCGTCGGCCAGGGTGGCGACGCTAAGCACTTCCCAATCGGGCAGCAAGGCGGGCAGGGCAAAACCTTCCCTGCCAATACACAGCAATTTCTTGACGGACATGCGATCTCCCTCTGGATGACGGTCTCAGACCTGTCCAGATGGGATCGCGAATGGCCATGCTTGGTTCGGGCATGGCGCTTGATGCAGACGGGCGCGCTGGGGCCGGTTTCAGGATAGCCGTCTAAGCGGGCAGCGGCGCGCCGAAGCGTCCGGCCTGGTAGTCGACGATGGCCTGGTTGATTTCGGCGCGGGTATTCATGACGAAGGGACCGTGCGCTACCACCGGTTCGCCGATGGGCGGGGCGTGTCCGAACAGCACCACGCTGTCGACGCTGGCGCCCAGTTCGATCGCGTCGCCGCTGTCGGACAGTTCGGCCAGGTGCAGGGATTCGGCATGGTCGGGACCGATCTGGACGGCGCCGCGCACGATGTAGAGCAGCACGTGGCGCGCTTCCAGCCCGGTCAGGCGGATGCGCGCGCCGGCGCGCAGTTCGATGGTGCTCATGAAGACGTCGGTGAGCGGGGCGATCGGCCCGCTGTGGCCGTCCCACTGGCCGGCGATCAGGTTCAGCACGGCCTTGCCATCGTCCAGCGCGAGCGCGGGAATGGCTTCGCGCTGCAGGCCGGTGTAGGCGGGCGGGCACATTTTCAGGCGGCCGGGCAGGTTGACCCACAGCTGAAGGATCTCGAGCGCGCCGCCGCGCTCGCGGAAGCCCTGGGGCGAGACTTCGGCGTGCACGATGCCGCTGCCGGCGGTCATCCATTGCACGCCGCCGGCGCGGATGATGCTCTCGTGGCCGGCGCTGTCCTGGTGGGCCAGTTCGCCATCGAGGATGAAGGTGACGGTCTCGAAGCCGCGGTGCGGGTGGGGCCCGAAGGGTAGCCCGCGGTTATGCGGCGGGTAGGTCTGCGGTCCGTGATGATTCAGGAACAGGAAGGGGTCGATCTGGCTGAGGCGCGCGCTGGGCAGCGGGCGCTGGGTCAGCAGGTCGCCGATATCGTCGCGCACGGCGGGATGCAGGCGGCGCAGGGTCTTGTCTGGCATGGGG
>CAMLHI010000351.1 GCA_946479705.1 uncultured Oxalobacteraceae bacterium | reverse complement strand
TGGCGATGTCCTCGGCATTGGCCATCTTGCCGGCCAGCAGATAGGCCGGATCGCCGCCCACCCAGTTAAACAGCAGGAATACCAGCAGCACCACCCCGGCCATGGTGGGCAGCATTTGCCAGAGGCGGCGCAATATAAAAGCGGGCATCAACACGCCCCTTCCCTATAAATAGATGAAAAATTCTATTGTGCAGTGCAACACAAACACCCCTCTTGACGGGCAAGAAGTGAATATGCATGGTCCACATTTTCCCGCTAAACCCGACTTTTTTAGGTAAATAAACAACATGCTGCACTGCGGCGCACGATTGCCATGCCGACGATTAATACATTTTAACCGTTGTTTTCGCGCTAACTAGCATACTTTCTATGTTGACATGGCACATACCCAATGATTTCATGAAGCGTTCGGAAGAATAAACCGTTTTTTCGATGGCGGCCACCACCCGTGGCCGTCGTTTATAACAATAAATCAGCACAAAGGCTCAAGACGCCCCGTGTTGGCTGTGATTTACAGGAGTTACACAATGATGGTTGAAAAAGCAATCTCACGCTCCGTGCGCATGATCTGTGCAGGCGGCATGATTCTCGGGATGCATTTCGCGCATGCCCAGGAAGCGCAGGAAACGCAGGAACCGATGACGCGGGTGCAAATCACCGGCTCGAGTATCAAGCGCATCGCCGCCGAAGCTTCCCTGCCAGTCCAGACCTTTAACCAGAAAGACATACAGCGTTCCGGCGTGACATCGGTATCCGATTTCATCCAGCAACTGCCGGTGATGCAAGGCTTTACCGTGGCAGCCGATTCGGTCGGCGGCGGCGGCGGCGGCAACACCTCCGCGTCCATCCACGACGTCGGCGAAGAATATACCCTGGTGCTGCTCAATGGCCGGCGTATTGCCCCATCCAATTCCGGCACCACGATCGACATCAACTCGATCCCGCTGGCCGCGGTCGAACGCATCGAAGTGCTGACCGACGGCGCCTCCGCGCTGTACGGCGCCGATGCGATTGCCGGCGTAGTCAACTTCATCCTGAAAAAGGGTGTCTCGCCGGTGACCGTCGAAGCGAAGGTCACCCGTCCGCAGCACCCCGGCGCGCGCGGCAAGTCGGTCAGCATCGCCAAGGGCTTCGGCGATCTCGAGAGGGATGGCTACACCCTGTTCCTGTCGGCGTATTACCAGAATGAAGAACGCCTGAAGGGCGCCGACCGCGATTTCGCGCGCACCGGCATCATCAACTTCCCCGATCCGAAAACCGGCCAGAACCTGCAGTTCTTCAATGGCTCCTCGCGCTCGATTCCGCCCAATGTCACGGTGCGCTATGTGGACGCCGCCGGCGCCGACACGTCGGTCAACGTCAATCCCTACCAGAAGATCAACGGCAAGTGCGCTCCCCTGCACGTGCCGGCCTTCGGCGACGGCCAGTGCTGGTATGACTACACCAGCTCGGTTGAGATTTCGCCTGAAGTCAAGCGCGGCGGCGTGTACGCCTCCGGCGAAATGAAGCTGGGCAGCAGCGGCTGGAAAGCCTTCACCGATATCGCGCTCAATCGCTCCGATGTCTACGCCACCATTGCCCCCTATCCCGCCGAATTCAGCCTGGAAGCCAGTAGCCCGCTGTTCCAGAAATACGTCAACCCTTACCTGACCCCCGAACAGCGCGCCGGCGTCACCGGCAGCACCGTCAAGTACCGCCTGCTCGACATGGGCGGCCGCGCCTACGACTACGCCAGCAAGACCACCCACGTGGTGATCGGCGTGGACGGCAATGCGGCGGGCTGGGATATCAACAGCGCCATCACGCTGTCGCGCAACATGGCCCCGACCAACTATGTGGGCGGGTTCCCGCTGGCCGACAAGTTCAACGCGGCACTGGCGGCAGGCACCATCGATCCCTTCCCGTACGCGGCCGGCGAAATGCCAGCGGCCATGGTCGACAAACTGAAATCGACCGGCTACACCGGCAACTTCAGCAAGACGGAAATCGAAATGCGCGGCGCTGACATGCGCGCATCGCGTGAACTTTTCAGTCTGCCGGGCGGCGCGACCCAGCTGGGCGTGGGCGCCGACTTCCGCTCCACCAGCTATTCGAAGTTCGGCAATTCCGCCGTGGCGCACTCGGAAATCCTGTTCGACGACGACCAGCCTTCGTTCGACTACAAGCGCAAGAATGCCGGCGCGTTCGGCGAACTGCTCATGCCCATCGTCACCGGCCTGGATGCGACCGCGTCGCTGCGCTACGACAGCATCGGCAAGATCACCGACAATCTGCACGGCGCCAGCATCGGCAACAGCCAGTCGGCCACCACCTACAAGGTCAGCACCCGCTGGCAGCCCACCCGCAGCATGCTGTTCCGCGCCGCGTACGGCACCGGCTTCAGGGTCGCCACCATGCAGCAAATCGCGCAGCCGCAAACCGACTTCGGCGTCACCGGCGGCCTGTACGACTGCCCGATCACGGCGGCCAACGGCTTTAGCCCATCCCACCCTCTGTTCAAGTATTGCGCAGGCAAGGGCCGCGGCCAGCTGGAAGCCTTTAACAACGGCAATCCCGACCTGAAGCCGGAAAAATCCAGGCAATGGTCGGTGGGCACCGTGTTAGAGCCGACCCCGAACTTCAGTGCGCGCTTCGATCTGTGGAACGTGCAGATCCGCGATGCGGTCGATACGGTCAGCGAGAACCTGATCGCCAACAATCCGCAAAAGTACATCAATCTGTACACGACCAAGTACAAGGCCTCGACCGGGCAAAGCGACCTGGCCATCATCTTCTTGCCAACTAACATCGGCAAGCGGGAAAACCGTGGCCTCGACTACGATTTCCTGTACAAGATGAATCTGGCCAGCGCCCGCCTGACGGCACGTCTTGCCGGCACCCATTTGCTCCAGTCGCGCTACTCGACCCCGGGCGAAGACACCTGGGAAACCAGCCTGGGCCAGTTCGGCAGCAATGACGAGGTCGCATTCCGCAATGTCATCAAGACTTCGCTGACGGCCGATATCGGCGCCTTCTCGCACAACCTGTCGGCCAACTTCCGCAGCCACTACAAGGACAAGCTGCAGGATGCCGAAAATTGCGCCGTCACCGTGGGCGACGTCGACGGCGCCTGCATCGACGTGCAGCTGGACGTGCCGAACTACTACACCTTCGACTGGCAGACCGTGTGGCGCGTGCAAAAGGGCCTGGAGCTGACCGGCGGGGTGATCAACCTGGCAGACAAGAAACCGCCCCTGTCGCTGCGCAACACCGGCTCGCACCAGCTGGGCTACGACCCGCGCTACGCCAGCGCGATCGGCCGTACTTTCTACCTGAGCGCATCCTACAAGTTCTAAACCTGTTCTATGCCGTCAAAAAACCCGCCGGTTCGCACCGGCGGGTTTTTTATGGGGCACGCCTCTCAGCCCTCGCCGCGCAGGCGGCGCTGGCGCACCGCCTCGGCCAGCCCCTCGAGCACCTGGACGCTGCTGTCCCAATCGATGCAGCCGTCAGTGACCGACTGGCCGTAGACCAGTTCCTTGCCCGGCACCAGATCCTGGCGCCCGCCCACCAGATGCGATTCGACCATCACGCCGACGATGCGGTCGTCGCCGCCCGCCACCTGGCGCGCGATATCGGCGCACACCGGCACCTGGTTTTCCGGCTTTTTCGAGCTGTTCGCGTGCGAGGCATCGATCATCAGGC
>CAMLHI010000350.1 GCA_946479705.1 uncultured Oxalobacteraceae bacterium | reverse complement strand
ACCGCTACGGCACCTGCAACACCATGGAAACCTTGCTGGTGGCGCGCGCCATCGCCCCGACGGTGCTGCCGCGGCTGGCCACGCTGTACGCGGAAAAGCAGGTCGAACTGCGCGCCGACGACGAGGCCTATGCCATCCTGGCCGGCTATGCCCACCTGGCCCACGCCAGCGAGGAAGACTGGCGCACCGAATACCTGGCGCCCATCCTGGCCGTCAAGGTGGTGGACGGCATCGACGCGGCCATCGACCATATCAATACCTATTCGTCCAAGCACACCGATGCGATCGTCACCGAGGACTACAGCGACGCGCTGAGATTCCTGCGCGAAGTCGATTCGGCCTCGGTGATGGTGAACGCCTCGACGCGCTTTGCCGACGGCTTCGAATACGGCCTGGGCGCCGAGATCGGCATCTCCAACGACAAGCTGCACGCGCGCGGACCGGTCGGACTGGAAGGCCTGACTTCGCTGAAGTATGTGGTGTTCGGCCACGGCGAAGTGCGGGCCTGAGCCCATGCTGTACATTAAAGCCTTCCACATCGTCTTCGTCGCGTCCTGGTTCGCCGGCCTGTTCTACCTGCCGCGCATCTTTGTCAACCTGGCGCTCGAAACCGAGACGGCCAGCCGCGAGCGCCTGCTGCTGATGGCGCGCAAGCTGTACCGCTTCACCACCATGCTGTCGGTGCCGGCCGTGCTGCTCGGCCTGTGGCTGTGGCTCGGCTTCGGCTTCAAGGGCGGCTGGCTGCATGCCAAGCTGGCGCTGGTGATCCTGGCCATTGGCTACCATCACGCCTGCGGATCGCTGCTGGCCAAGTTCGAGAACGGCGCCAACACGCGCTCGCACGTGTGGTACCGCTGGTTCAACGAAGTGCCGGTGGTCCTGCTGACGGCGATCGTGATCCTGGTGGTCGTCAAGCCCTTCTGAAGGGAAGCTGCATGAGCAAGACAATCGACTATTTCATGTCCCCGCAGTCGCCGTGGTGCTACCTCGGCCACGAGCGCCTGGCCGCCCTCGCGGCGGAAAAAAGCGCGCTGGTGGATATCCGCCCCTTCGACCTGGGCAAGGTGTTCAGCGTCTCGGGCGGACTGCCGCTGGCCAAGCGTCCGCCGCAGCGCCAGGCCTACCGCCTGACCGAACTGGCGCGCTGGGCCGCGCACCTGAACCTGCCGCTCAATCTGCAGCCGAAGTTCTTCCCGGTGCAGCCCGAGCAGGCCTGCAAGCTGATTATCGCGGCGCGCACGGCGCTCGGCGCCGACGCCGCGCTGCGTCTTGGCGGCGCCATCGGGCGCGCGCTGTGGGCCGAGGAAAAAAATATCGCCGACGACGCCACGCTGGCGCAGATCGCCGACCTGTGCGGCCTCGATGGCAAGATGCTGGTCAAGTCGGCGGCCACCGCCGGCGTGCAGCAGCAGTATCAAAAGAACACCGACGACGCCATGGCCATCAATGTATTCGGGGTGCCATGGTATGTCGTCGATGGCGAGAGTTTCTGGGGGCAGGACCGGCTCGATTTCGTCGCCCGCGCACTCTAAGAAGCTGATGTAGTCCTCGCGACAAGCGCGGGGACATTTATTTAACGGACAAAAGGTACACCTGTATGCCATCATTTTTTTGCCCATGCCCGCGCGGCATGGAAGCGGCGCTGGCCGAGGAACTGGGCGAGATCGCCCACACCAGCAGCACCATGAAGGTCCACAACCAGGTCCCGGGCGGAGTGCACTGCTCGGGCGAGCTGACGGATTCCTACCGCATCAACCTGCACTCGCGCATCGCCTCGCGCGTCTTGATGCGCATGGCGCACCAGAGCTACAGCAACGAGAACGATATCTACGACCTGGTGCTGGCCCAGCCGTGGGAAGACTGGTTCGGGGTCGATCACACCATCCGGGTCGACGTCACGGCCGTCAAGTCGCCGCTGCGCAGCCTGGAATTCACCACCCTGAAGATCAAGGACGCGGTGTGCGACCGCTTCCGCGACCAGTTCAACAAGCGTCCCTCGGTCAACACGCGCGAGCCGGACATGCGCATCGTCGGCTTCCTCGACGCGCGCAACTTCACCATCTATCTCGACACCTCGGGCGAGGCGCTGTTCAAGCGCGGCTGGCGCGAAGAGACGGGCGACGCGCCGCTGCGCGAAAACCTGGCCGCCGGCATGCTGCGCGTGGCGGGCTGGAAGCCGGGCACGCCGCTGTTCGACCCGATGTGCGGCTCGGGCACCATCCTGATCGAAGCGGCCCAGATGGTGCAGGGCATTCCGCCGGGGGCGCGGCGCCGCTTCGCCTTCGAAAAATTCAACAGCTTCGACGCCGCTCCCTGGCAAGCCATGAAGGCCGCCATCAAGCCGCATCCGCTGCCGGCCGCGCCGACCATCTTCGGTTCCGACATCTCGGGCGACATGGTGGCCATGACGCGCCATAACCTGAGGGTGGCCGGGATCATGTTCGAGGTGCCGCTCAAGCAGATCGAGGCGCAGGAAGTCAAGCCGCCCACCGAGCAGCCGGGCATCCTGCTGACCAACCCGCCCTACGGCGAGCGGATCGGCGTGCGCGGCGACTCCACCATGCCGGCCGACGAGATGTCGCAGTCCTTCTATTCGGCGCTGGGCACCACGCTCAAGCAGCGCTTCGCCGGCTGGACCGTGTTCCTGTTTACCGCCGACCTGTCGCTGCCCAAGCTGCTGCGCCTGAAGGAAGCGCGCAAGACGCCGTTCTTCAACGGCGCGCTCGAATGCCGCCTGTTCCGCTTCGACATGGTGGCAGGCTTCAACCGCCGCGAGGAAGCCAAGCCCAAGCCGCAGGACTGAGCCATGCTGCCGGAATCGCCCCAGCCGAACCTGCCGCCCGATCCGGTCACGCCGGTCCCGCTGCCGCGCGCGGTCCACCGTCCGATGCTGAGCAACTGGGCCCTGGCCGCGCTGCTGGCGGGGATGTCGATGCTGGGGCCGTTCTCGGTCGATGCCTACCTGCCGGCCTTCCCGCAGATCCAGGCCACCCTGCACGCCACCCCGATCGAGGTGCAGCAAACCCTGTCGGCCTACATGCTGGCGTTTGCCGGCATGGTGCTGTGGCACGGCGCGCTGGCCGACGCCTTCGGCCGCCGCAACGTGATCCTGTGCTCGCTGGTGCTGTTCGCCATCGGCACCTTCGGCTGCGCGGCCTCGCATTCGGTCCACTACCTGTGGGTGTTCCGCATCCTGCAGGGGGTCTCGGCAGGGGCCGGGGTGGTGGTCGGGCGCGCGGTGATCCGCGACCTGTACGCCGATGCCGCCGCGGCGCGCCTGCTCTCGCTGGTGACGATGATCTTCACCATCGCGCCGGCCATCGCCCCCATCCTGGGCGGCTGGATCGTCAAGTTTTCCGACTGGCGCACGATCTTCCTGTTCCTGCTGGTCTATACCATCGTGCTGTTTGTGGTGATCTACCGGCGCCTGCCCGAAACCCTGCCGGCGGAAAAGCGCCAGGCCTTCAATCCGCGCTTCCTGCTCGACAGCTACAAGGCCATTTTCAGCTCGCCGCTGTTCCACATGAAAGCGGGGGTGGTGGCCTGTAACTTCGCCGGCCTGTTCCTGTATATCACCGCCGCGCCGGTGCTGCTGCCCGAGCACCTGCACCTCGGCCCCGACCAGTTCGGCTGGCTGTTCATTCCCTCGGTGAGCGGCATCTTCCTCGGCGCCCTGGCCGCCAACCGCAT
>CAMLHI010000349.1 GCA_946479705.1 uncultured Oxalobacteraceae bacterium | reverse complement strand
TGGCGGAATTGATCGAGCAGTTCGCCGATCAGTTCGGGCGGGTGCTGCAGATCGCTGTCCATCATCACGATGGCATCGGCGTCGAGCGCGTGCTCGATGCCGGCCAGCAGCGACATCTGATGGCCGAAGCGCGACGACATGGCCAGCACCCTGGTGCGGCTGTCGTGCTCGACGATGCCGCGCAGCACACCGAGGGTGTTGTCGGGGCAGCGGTCGACCACATACAGCAGCGCACCGTCGACGCCATCGAGACGGTCGAGCGCGGCGCGGGCGCGCGCGTGGAAATGGGCAATGACCTGTTCTTCATTGAAGACCGGCACCACCACCGTCAGTTTCAGCTGTTTCACTTGTTTCTCCCTTGCGCCATCAGCGCGCGGGTCCGGCTGATATCGGCATAAATCATCGGCACGTCGTAGCCGCCGCGGTTGCTCAAGGCGGGTGCCTCGCGCACGATGGCCGGGTCCAGCCCGGCCGCGGCCAGCGCGGCCAGCATCAGCGCGCGCATGCTCACCGGCGTGCCGCTGGCCACATGATGGACCGATCCTGCCGGCGCGCCGTCCGCGATGGCCAGCAATTGTTCGGCCGCTTCGTCCGTGCCCAGATAGTCGCGCGTGGCGCCTAGCGGTCCGAGCTCGATCAGTTCTTGCTGGCCGGCCAGCACGCGCGCGATCTGCTGCTGCAGGCGCCCGGCGAACAGGCGCTCGGACAGGCCGGGTCCGTCCAGGTTGAACACCCGCGCCACCACCACGTCGACACCGCGCGCGGCGTACAGGGTGGCCAGCTGGGTCTGCCATGCCTTGCTCATGCCGTAGGCCGACACCGGATGCAAGACCCGGTCTTCGCGCACGGGATTGTCGTGCGGCTGGACCACGCCGTATTCGGCCGCCGAGCCGGTCAGCAGCACCCGCGTGCCTGCCCGACGCGCCAGCACCGCGTCGAGCAGGGCGCGCGAGGCGTTCACGTTCAAGGCGATGGCCTCGTCCAGGTCGTTGCTGAAGCTGGCCGCCAGGTGCACGATGCAGTCCGCGCCGGCCTCGACCAGGGCGGCGGCGCTGGCGTCGGCCTCGCGCAGGTCGATGCGCACGTCGTGCGCGCCGGAGCGCCCGGCCGTGAGCACCGTACGGCCCTGCGCGCGCAGATGCGCCACCATTGCGCGGCCGAGCGCGCCGGCGGCGCCGCTGACCAGGCAGGTTTGCATGGTGCGCATCACGGAATGCCGAGCTTGACGGCCAGTTCGGCGAAATGCTCGTCGGCGTACTCGTAGTCGTCCGGGCGGCCGATGTCGAGCCAGTAGCCGTCGAAGGGGCGGATGTCGATGCGCCGCCCGGCCGCCAGGCCATCGACCATCAGATTGTCGAAGCCGTAGGCGCCGCCGCGCGGCAGGGCGTCGATGACCTGCTTGTTGATGCAGTAAATGCCCATGCTCACGTCGAAGTCGTAGCGCGGCTTTTCCTGGAATTCGCTCAGGCGCCCGGCCTCGTTGTAGCGCAGCACGCCAAAATCGATCTTGACCTGGCGCCGGTAGGCCGACACCGAGATCTGGCTGCCCGCGGCAAGATGCTGCTCGTAAAAAGCGCGGTAATCCAGGTCGCACAGGATGTCGCCATTCATGACCAGGAAATTGTCCGGCAGGTCATCGATCAGGGTCAGCGGGCCGATCGTGCTCAGCTCGCCTTCCTCCAGCGAATAGTCGAGCTTCAAGCCCAGCCGCGAACCGTCGCCGAAATAGGCCATGATCAGGTGCGACAAGTGATTGACGGCCAGGGTGACGTGGGTAAAGCCGTCGCGCTTGAGCTGCAGGAGGATGATTTCCAGGATCGAGTACTTGCCGCCGAGCGGCACCAGCGGCTTGGGAATCAGGGTGGTGTAGGGGCGCAGGCGGGTGCCTTTGCCGCCGGCCAGGATAATGGCGCGCATGGGGACTCCTTACAGGTTGTACAGCCAGGCCTTGTAGCGGGCCAGGTTGTCCGGCTGGCGGAACCAGGCGACGGTGTCGGCCAGGCCGGCGGCCAGGTCGTATTGCGGACGCCAGCCGGTCAGCGTGGTGATCTGGGTGTTGTCGCCGATCAGGCGGAACACTTCCGAGGCATCCGGGCGCAGGCGCTGCTCGTCGGTGACGATGCGCGCCTGCGGATTGATTTCGGCGATCAGGGTGTTGGCCACGTCGCCGATGGTGTGTTCGGTGCCGGTGGCGATATTGAGTTCCTTGCCGACGGCCGCGTCGGCCTCGGCCAGGGCGATGAAGCCGGCCGCCGTGTCCTTGACGTAGTTGAAGTCGCGCGTGGGCGTCAGGCTGCCCAGGCGCAGTTCGGTATGGCCTTCGAGCAGCTGGGTGATCACGGTCGGGATCACCGCGCGCGCCGACTGGCGCGGCCCGTAAGTGTTGAAGGGGCGCACGATCACCACCGGCGTGCCGAAGGAGCGGTAGAACGATTCGGCCAGGCGGTCGGCGCCGATCTTGGTGGCGCTGTAGGGCGACTGGCCCTGGAACGGGTGCTTCTCGTCGATCGGGGCGTACTGCGCGGTGCCATAGACTTCCGAGGTCGAGGTCACCAGCACGCGTTCGGTGCCCAGCTTGCGCGCCGCCTGCAGCACGTTCAGGGTGCCCTTGATGTTGGTGTCGACGTAGGAATCGGGCGAATGGTAGGAGAAGGGAATGGCGATCAGGGCGGCCAGGTGGAACACCACGTCGCAGCCTTGCATGGCTTCGGCCACGCCGTTGGGGTCGCGGATGTCGCCGGCGAACACGTCCAGCTTGCGCAGCACGGCCGGCGGCAAGGTGTCGAGCCAGCCCCAGCTGTTGAGCGAGTTGTAGAACACGAAGGCGCGCACGTCGCAGCCGTGCGCCAGCAGGGCTTCGACCAGGTGGCTGCCGATGAATCCATCGGCGCCCGTGACCAGTACTTTCTTTGACTTCAGATCCATGATTCTCCAGGGTTATTCAGGGGTGCAGACCGGGCCGGGTCCGCTGTGCGGCGCGCCCACGCGCAGGTCCATCACGTAAAAATGCAGCTGGCGCGCATCGCCCGGCGCGAGCAGGGCGGCGGCCGCGGTGCTCAGACGCAGCGCCAGCACCTCGCGGCCCTCGAGCTGGACCGGCAAGCGCACCAGGCGCGCGGCCGGGCCGGCGCTGAAGGCCTGGTCGACCGCGCGTCCGGCGACGCGTACGGTACCGCCATTGGGCACGGCCAGCCGGAACGACACGCACACGCCGATCGGCTGGGCATTCAGGTTGCGCAGTTTCAGGGTCGACCGGGCTTGCGACCAGCGAAACGGGGTGCCGTCGGGCGCGTGTTCCTCGTCGTAGAAGCCGGCGCGCGGCTCGGGCACCGCGCCAGCCTGCAGCAGCTGGCGCGCCTGCTCGTCGAAGGCGGCCGCGCCCAGGCGCTGGCGCTGCAGCGCCATGGCCGCGCGCACATCGAGCACGGCAATGTCGGCACTGCCCACGTCGAGCGCCCGCACGCCGGCCTGGCTCAGGCTGGCGACCAGGGCCGCGCCGCGGTCCTGGTAGGCGCGGCGGTCGATCCAGATCGCCGCAAAGCCGCTCAGGGTGGCCGCATCCAGCAAGGCCTGGCCCTGCAGCGCCGCCAGCCGGGTTTGCCAGATGCGGTGGCGCGCGCTGAACGAGGGCCAGCTCCAGCGCAGCTGGCGCGACCACAGCGAATAGCGCCCATGGTCGTAGGACATCATCTG
>CAMLHI010000348.1 GCA_946479705.1 uncultured Oxalobacteraceae bacterium | reverse complement strand
AAGGCCATGTGTTCCGACAGGCTCACCAGCAGCAGGAAAAACAGCGCCAGCGCCAGCCCCACCAGCAGATACTGGATCGGGTGGATCGGCAGGCGCTTCAACACCTCGAAGACGAAAAAGCCGCCGAAGGTCAGCGCCACGAACAGCAGGCCATACTTGGCCGCGCGGCCGGCCAGCATGTACACATTGACCGGCTCGATGAAGGCCACGCTGAAGCTGTCCAGGCCCGCCAAACCAGCCAGGCCGGCCGCCGGACCCGGCGAGCCGCGCTCGATCTCGCGCAGCTGCTGCTGCGCATTGGTGGCCAGCGCCGACACTTCCCAGCTGGCGCTAAAGCCCTGCGCATTGATGACGCGCTGGCGCGGCGAGGGCAGGAACTGGCCGGCGAACTGCGGATGGGCCCAGTTGGACGCCAGCTGCACGCGGTTGTTCAGGCCCACCGGCACCACCCGCAGGCTCTCGATGCCGTCCAGTCCCAGGCTGAAGGAAAAGCGCGCCCGCAGCGGCTCGGCCAGGGCCAGCGTGCCGATTTCCGCATGCATGCCGCTGATGCCATCCAGGCCCGTGCCCTGGCGGAAATCGGTCTTGGCGCCATTGAATTCCAGCTGCGGGATGTTATGAATGCCGCGCACGTCCTCGACGCCCAGCGCGATGCGCGCCTTGCCGACCCGGATGCGCGACTGCGGCGTGGTGCGCGGCAGTTCGGCCAGCACCGGCAGCGCGAAGTCGCCGGAAAATGCATGCTGGCCCGAGTACACCAGCACCTGGTGGATGCCGCGGTAGCGGCGGTCGGTATCGATCCGTCCGCCGATCGACAGCTGGTTCGGGAACACCAGCAGGCGCCGATGCGCCACCTGGGTCACGACGGCGCGCTTGCCGCCCTCGTCCGCCTTGGCCAGTTCCTCATACTCGTCGTCGTAGGGGATCACCAGCACCGGGCCGGCCACGATTTGCTGGCGCACCGAATCGTCGGCGATGCTTCGCACCGCCTCCTCGCGAAAGCGGGCGCGCTCGCCGATGGTGGCCTGGATCAACGCCACCGCGATGGCAATCAGCAGGGTCAGGCCGGCGATGGCGAGTAGTTTGAACAGCAGGGTTCTTTGCACGGGGGGCTCCTTGAGTATCAAAGCCGCCAGTGTAGGAAGCGCCTGTGCGCCCAGTGTGCGTTGCGTGTGAAGTGGCCCCTATTCCAGCGGCAGCGCCAGGGTGGCGAGCGCGCCCCCGGCCGCGCCGTTGGCCACATCCACGCTGCCGCGGTGCAGCGCCGCCACCTCGCGCACGAAGGGCAGGCCCAGGCCGGTACTGCGCGCGCCGTCGGGCCGCGCCAGCGAATAGAAGCGCTCGAACAGGCGCTCGGCGGCGTAGGCGGGAATGCCCGGCCCCTGGTCCTGCACGCTGAGCACGGCCTGGCCGCCGCGGCGCGCCGCGCGCACCATGATGGTGGCGCCGGGCGGAGAAAAATCGATGGCATTGTCGAGCAGGTTGCCGAGCGCCTGGCGCAGCATCAGCAGGTCGCCCGGCACCGTCAGCGGCGCGGCGTCGATGCGCAGGGCCAGCCCGCGCGCGGCCAGGCGCGCGCGGCAATCGCCGGCCGCCAGCTCGGTCAGGTGGGCCAGATCGACCCGGCCGGGTGCGGCCAGGACCTGCTGCTGCTCGACCCGGATCAGGGCCAGCAGCTTGTCGATCAACTGCTGCTGGCGCTCGTTCTGCTGCAAGATAGTGGCCAGGAAGTGCCCGCGCTGGGCGGCCGGCATGTCTTCGCGCAGCAGCTCGGCCGCGCCCTGGATCGCCGCGATCGGACTTTTCAGCTCGTGCGCCAGGGTATGCATCAGCTCCTCGGCATACTGCTTGCCCTCGAGCTTGTGGCGCAGGTCTTCCAGCGCGCGCCCGAGCGTACCGATTTCGTTCTCGCCCAGCGCCGGCAGGGTGGCCTTGCGGCCCGCCTCGACCTCGCCGATATAGCGCATCAGCTTGCGCAGCGAATGGGTCAGCCACCACGTGAAGCCGGCGCCGATGGCCAGCGACAGCACCAGCAGCAGCGCGCCGCGCTCGAGAATGATGCGCTGGCTGCGCGCCACGAAAGGCTGCACGGTGGCGATCGGCTTGGCCACGGTCAGCACCCCGAGGATGCGCGCGCCATCGCGGATCGGCGCGGCCACATGCATGACGGCGCTGCTGTCGTCCTCCGGATAGGCGCGGGTACTGCGCGCCCCGTAGGCGCCGCGCAGGGTCAGGTAGACATCGTTCCAGCGCGAGAAATCCTTGCCCACATCCCGGCCGCTCGAATCGAAGATGACGATGCCGCGCGCATCGGTGATGTAGACCCGGTAGTTCGAGGCCCGCTTGCGAAAGCCATCGATCTGCACATCCACGCTGCGGCGCTCGGCGGCGCCGATGCGCGCCAGCATCGACTCCGGCCCCGTGCGGCCGGCCTTGACGTCATCGGCCACCAGCACCGCCAGCAGGTTGGCGGTATCGACCAGGGTATCTTCCAGGGTCGAGCGCACGCCCGGCTTGACCTGCTGGACGAACACCGCCAGCAGGAACCAGGCGGCCAGGCCGACGATCAGGAAGTAGCCCAGCAGGATGCGCGGGCCGATCTTCATGCGGCCGACAGGCTGTAGCCCATGCCGCGATGGGTCTGGATCGGATCGCAGGACGGATCGAGCGCGCGCAGCTTGGCGCGCAGGGACTTGACGTGGGCATCGACGGTGCGGTCCAGGGTATCGGGGGCATCGTGCCAAACCCGGTCCATCAGCTGGGCGCGGCCGAGGACGTGGCCGGGGTGTTCCAGCAGGGTCTTGAGCAGCAGGTATTCGTAGCGGGTCAGCTCCAGCGCCTGGCCGCGGAACAGGATACGCGCCTCGTGCTCGCGCAGTTCGAAGCGCGGCGGCGGCGCGGCCGGCGCCAGGCGGCGCAGCACGACGCGGATGCGCGCCACCAGTTCGCGCGGCGAGAACGGCTTGGTGACGTAATCGTCGGCGCCGATTTCCAGGCCCACGATGCGGTCGATCTCATCGCTGCGCGCGGTCAGGAAGATCACCGGCACGTCGGAGAACTGGCGCAGCTGGCGGCACACCTCGAAGCCGTTCATGTCGGGCAGGCCGACATCGAGCACCAGCAGGGCCGGCGGCTCGGCGCGCACGCGTTCGAGCGCGGCCGCGCCCAGGGTCACATGCTGGGCGTTGAAGCCATCGGTGCGCAGGGCATAGGCGATGCTGTCGGCGATGGCCTGCTCGTCCTCGGCGATGAGGATGCGTTTCGCGGGAGGGATAGTCATCGGACAAGTATCGGGGCTGGGTGCCAGCCCGTCAACGCTCCGAACAAAATTCGGAACCCCGAACCCCCGGGGTCAGTGCCCCCATTGTTGCATCAGCTCGCTTGCACCATCTACGCCCGGGAAAGGAAGATGCAGGCGGCAGGCAGGCTCATGCATCAATGGGAGCACTGACCCCGGTGGGGCGAATTTAATTTGGCGGGCGGATTTTTTGTAGCCGTAAACGGCAGCGGGGCCGGCCCGCTGCTGTACGCACCTGACCGGCCCCGCCTTGGCCGCGTCGCCGCGGCCGTGTTCTTGTAATGCTTATTGCAGCTTGATTTCGACGTCCACGCCAGCTGGCAGGTCCAGCTTCATCAGCGCGTCAACGGTCTTGTCGGTTGGGTCCACGATGTCCATCAGACGCTGGTGCGTGCGGA
>CAMLHI010000347.1 GCA_946479705.1 uncultured Oxalobacteraceae bacterium | reverse complement strand
CCTCGAGCTGTTCCATGCAGTTGTGGTGCCCGAGCGGACACTCGCGCTGGCGGCACGGCGCACACTCCAGCCGCAGCGACAGGGAGCGCGCCGGGTCCGAGAACGGCGGCGCGTGATCGGGATCGGTCGGTCCGTACAGGGCGATCACCGGGCGGTTCAGCGCCGAGGCGATGTGCAGCAGGCCCGAATCGTTGGCCACCACGGCGGCGGCGCGCGCGATCAGGGCGATGGCTTCATCGAGCCTGGTGGCGCCGGCCAGGTTGAGGATGCGTTCGTCCTGCGCCAGCGCGAGGATGTCGTCGCCGGCCTGGCGGTCCTTGGGTGAGCCGAGCAAGGCGATGCGGGCCGACGGGTCGGCGCCCAGGATCTCCTTTGCCAGCGCGGCGAAATGGCGCGCCGGCCAGCGCTTGGCCGCGCCGAACTCCGCGCCCGGCGCGAACACCACCAGTGCGCGGCCAGCCGGAATCTGGTGGCGCGCGCACACGTCGGCCACCGTATCCTGGGGCACCCGCATGGACGGACGCGGCACGCCCGCGCGCAACGGCGCGCCGGGGTCGTCCGCCAGCGCGGCGTAGAACGGCACCATCGGCCGCGGTGGATCGTCGTCGCGGTGCATCGCATTGATCAAGCCATAGCGTGACTCGCCCTTGTAGCCCACGCGCCTGCCGATCCCGGCCAGCCAGGGAATCAGCGCGTACTTGAGCGTGTTGGGCAGCACGTAGGCCTCGGCATAGCCGCGCGCGCGCAGCACCTGGGCATAGCGCCAGCGCTCGCGCAGCTGCAGGGCGCCGTGGCGAAACGGCGTTTCCAGCACGCTGTCGACTTCCGGCATGGCCTTCCACACCGGCGCCACCGCGGGCGGCGCCAGCACGTCGATGGCCCGCTCGGGATGCTGGCGCACCAGCAGCTGCAGCAGCGGCTGGGCCATGACGGCGTCGCCGATCCAGTTGGGCGAGATCACCAGGGTGCGCGGAGCGGGCTTCATGCGGCGGCCTTGGCGAACTGCAGGCGGTACAGGTTGGCGTACATGCCGTTCAGGGCCAGCAGCTCGTCGTGGCGCCCGCTCTCGACGATGCGCCCCTGGTCGACCACGACGATGCGATCGGCCCGCTCGATGGTCGAGAGGCGGTGCGCGATCACCAGGGTGGTACGGCCGGCCATCAGGGTGTCGAGCGCGGCCTGCACGGCGCGTTCGGATTCGTTATCCAGCGCGGAGGTGGCTTCGTCCAGGATCAGGATCGGCGCGTTCTTGTAGATGGCGCGCGCGATCGCCACGCGCTGGCGCTGGCCGCCCGACAGGCGCATGCCATTTTCGCCGATCCGGGTATCCACCCCTTCCGGCAGCGCGGTCACCACGTCGGCCAGGTGGGCGGCGCGGATGGCGGCATCCAAGCGGGCGCGGTCGACCGTCTCGGCGCCGTAGGCGATATTGGCGCCCAGGGTATCGTCGAACAGCACCACGTTCTGGCTCACCATGGCCAGCTGGGCGCGCAGGCTGGGCAGGCGGATGTCGTCGTAGGCGATGCCGTCCAGGGTAATGCGGCCGGATTGCGGCTGATAGAAGCGCGTGACCAGGTTGACGAAGGTGGACTTGCCGCCTCCCGACATGCCCACCAGCGCCACCGTCTGGCCCGGCGCGATTTCCAGGCTGATGTCGTCCAGCGCCAGGGGGGCGTTGTCGGCATAGCGGAAGGACACGTGCTCGAAGCGCAAATGGCCGCGCGCTTGCTCGATGACGACATTGCCGCCATCCGGTTCGATCGGCGCGTCCACCATGCCGAACACGGTTTCGGCGGCGGCCATGCCGCGCTGCAGCGGGCCGTTGACTTCGACCAGCGACTTCAAGGGCGCCAGCAGCATCAGCATCTGGGTAATGAAGCTGGAAAATTCGCCGGCCGTCATGCGCGCCTGCAGCGCCATGACGATCACCACCGCGACCGCGCCGGCGGTGGCGATCTGGGTGACCGGCACGGTGGCGGCGGCGGCCACGGTGATGCGCTGCGAGAAGCCGCGCAGGGCTTCGCTGCGCTGTTCGAAGCGGCGCCGCTCGTAGCGTTCGCCGGAAAACACGCGGATCACCTGATGGCCGCGCGCGGCCTCCTCGACCACCTGGGTCATCTCGCCGGTGACGCGCTGGTTGTCGCGGTTGAGGCGGCGCACCCGCTTGGTGGTGGTGCGCACGACGATGGCCGTCACCGGCACCACCACCAGCGCCACCACGGTCAGCTTCCAGTTCAGCCACATCAGCCCGGCCAGCAGGCAGACCACCACCAGCGCATCGCGCACGAAGGCCAGGAAGACAGAATTGATCATGTCGACCACCTGGCGCACGTCGCCCACCACGGTATTGATCACGCGTCCGGTGGATTCTTCGTGAAAGCGCGCCACGGGCAGGCGCAGCAGGCGCTCGAACACCATGCCGCGCAGGTCGTTGAGCACGCGGCTCATGACCCAGTTGTTCAGGTAAGCGGTGCCGAAGGTGCAGATGCCGCGGAAGATGAAGATAAACAGCAGCACGCCAGGCACCAGCCACAAACTGAACTGGGCCTTTTCGGTAAAGCCCTTGTCGATCAGCAGCTGCAGCGCATACGAGAGCATCGGCTGGGTCGAGGCGGTACCGGCCATGGCCAGCAGGGCCAGCGCGGCGCGCGCGCGGTAGGGCTTGACGATTGCCAGCAGGCGCCGGGCGATCGCGCTATTTTCCATCGTTTCCATGTTCTCGATACGCGTGCGAAGTTGCGGCCCGCAAAGCAACGGGCCGCCCGCATTTTCGCACAACCCCGGCGCGCCAGGTTCCATGTCCGCGCGTGCCGGGGAAAAGCAGCGCTTTGCTGTAAAATGCGACCGTTTCAAGACTAACAATATCGGGCGCTTTCTCCGCATGAACGGCACGGTTTCCTCCCCCTCTTCGCGCCTGGAGCGATCAGTACAGCAAGTGTTCTTGCTGGCCCTGTTCTGCGTCCCGTTCGCCACCGCCCTGACCAATTTCTTCGTGGGCTTGCTGTACCTGGGCTTCCTGCTCATGTTGGCGACGCGTAAGGATTTGCGCGGCCTGCCCGGCTCGCCGCCCGCCATGCTGGCCCTCGGCCTGCTGGCCCTCTATCTGCTGGGCTGCCTGTGGACCATCGCCCCGCATGCCGACATGGCCAGCGCCCTGCGTAAATATTCGCGTCTGCTGGTCCTGCCGATCGGCCTGTCCCTGAGCCTGCGCGATCCGACCCTGGGCCGGCGCGCGCTGCGCAGCTTCATGGGCGGCGCCGCCGTACTGGCCGTGGCGTCCTACCTGGTGCGCTTCGGCGCCATGCCCACCTTCGGCCTGGGCTGGTGGCGCGTGGGCGAAGCCAGGGATGCTTTCGCCTTCAAGAATCACATCACGGTCGGCATCCTGCTCGGCTTTGCGGTCGCGGTGTGCGCGCTGGCGGCCAGCTATGCCGCCAGCGCCGGCCGGCGCGCGCTGCTGATCGCCGCCTGCGTGCTGCTGATGATGCCGATCGTGTTTCTCGGCCAGGGCCGCACCGGCTATGTGGCGCTGTTCATCGGCCTGGCCACGGTCTTCCTGCTGCGCGCCACCGCGACCCCGCGCCGCGCGCTGGCCGGGCTGGCGGCGCTGGTGCTGGCCTTCGGCGGTTTTTACGCCACCTCGGCCAACTTCAAGTCGCGCACCGACGACATGGTCACCGAACTGCGCACCGGGCGCGAGCGCTC
>CAMLHI010000346.1 GCA_946479705.1 uncultured Oxalobacteraceae bacterium | reverse complement strand
CGAATCGCTGGCCGACATCGAATCGAAGCCGGGCAAGAAAGCCGGCTGAGCCAGCTGCGCGGCGCGAGCGCTTAGCGGCGCTTGTGCGGGTACAGGGCGCGGATCGCCACTTCGGGCGGTACGTTCATCGCGGAGAGATATTCGGCCGCCTGCTGGACCCCGAGGCTGGGAATGGCGGCGATGGCTTGATTGACCAGATCGCGGGTGCGGAAATCTGTGCGGGAATGGGACTTGACAGGCTGCTGCTGCGCACGGGTGGCGCGAAAGTCATGACTCATTATTGTCCGATTTATATATTTACTCTCGGGAATGAATCATAAGTGAAACGTGACAAACTGACCATCAGAATATTTACTGATGGATATTTTTTTCGCGTAAAGACTAGGCGGTGACCGGATCGGCCGCCGCCACTGGCGCGTGCAGGGTGGTGCTGGCGAGCAGCAGTTGTTCGAACTCGATGGCGGGCAGCGGACGGCTGAAGAAATAGCCCTGCATTTCGTCGCAGCCGTGCTCGCGCAGATAGTCGAGCTGTTCGGCCGTTTCCACGCCTTCGGCGATCACGTTCAGCTTGAGGTTGTGCGCCAGCGCGATGATCGAGTCGACAATCGCCGCGTCATTGGCGTCGCGCGCGATGTCGTTGACAAACGAGCGGTCGATCTTGAGCACGTCGATGGGGAAGCGCGACAGGTAGGACAGGCTGGAGTAGCCGGTGCCGAAGTCGTCGATCGACAGCTTCACGCCCAGCGCCTTCATATTGTGCAGGGTTTCCACCGCCAGGGTGACGTCGCTCATGAACAGCGATTCGGTCAGTTCGATCTCCAGGCAGGACGGCGCCAGGCCGGTCTGTTCGAGCACCTGGCGCATCTCGGCCACCAGGTTGGGGGCGCTGAACTGGCGCGCCGACAGGTTCACCGCCACCCGCAGCGGAGGAAGGCCGGCATCCTGCCAGGCCTTGTTCTGGGCGCAGGCGCTGCGCATGACCCAGGCGCCGATCGGCACGATCAGGCCGGTATCCTCGGCCACGGAAATGAAGCGGTTCGGCGCCACCATGCCCAGTTCCGGGTGGCGCCAGCGGATCAGCGCTTCCATGCCGACGATCCGGCCGCTGCGCAGGTCCACCTGGGGCTGGTAATGCAGCACGAATTCATTGCGCTCGAGCGCATTGCGCAGCGCCCCCTCGATGCGCACGCGCTCCATGGCTTCCTCGTTCATGGCCGGGGTGTAGAACTGGAAGTTGTTGCGTCCCAGTTTCTTGGCGCGGTACATGGCGATGTCGGCATGCTCGATCAGGGTCTCGGCCGGGGCGCCATCGGTGGGGTAGACGGACACGCCGATGCTGCAGGTAACGAAGAATTCCTTACTGCCCAGCATGACCGGCTGGGCCACCGAATCCATCAGGCGCTGCACGATGTCGGCCGACAGGCGTTCGTCGGCATGCTCGGTGAGGATGACCACGAATTCGTCGCCCGACAGGCGCGCCACGGTGTCGGTGTCGCGCAGGGCCGAGCGCAGGCGCGCCGCCACCGTCATCAGGAGCACGTCGCCGGCCTTGTGGCCCATGCTGTCGTTGACGAACTTGAAGCGGTCCAGGTCGATCAGCATCACCCACACCGGATGCAGCGAGCGCTGGGAATACGCCACCGCCTGGCTGAGCCGGTCCTGCAGCAGGCTGCGGTTGGGCAGGCCGGTGAGCACGTCGTGCTGGGCCACGTGGTGGATGCGCTGCTCGGAGAGCTTGCGCGCGGTGATATCGGTGCCGGTGCCGCGGTAACCCTTGAACACGCCGTGCCGGTCGAACACCGGCTCGCCGTTGATGCAGTACCAGCGCCGCTCGCCATACTGGTCCTGGCGCTCGAACTCGAAATCGGCGAACGGCTCGCGCGCCAGCAATTGATTGATATGGGCGCGCCCGGCATCGCTGTCGGCCAGCCCGGCCACCACGTCCCAGCGCGTGCGTCCGATCAGCGCTTCCGAGACCAGCCCGCCCTTTTCGGCGATCCCGCCGGTGATATTGGTAAAGCGCAGCTCTTCATCCTGCTCCCAGTACCAGTCCGAGGACATCGAGACCAGCTGGCGGAAGCGCTGTTCGCTCTGCTGCAGGGCCTGCTCGGCCTGGTGGCGCATGGCCATGTCGTCGAGCAGGCGCTGGTTGGACAGCTTCAGGTCGGCGGTGCGCTGCTCGACCAGCAGCTGGACCCGGCGCGAGCGCCGCACCAGGGTTTGCACGAAGGCCGTCATCAGCAGGGTAAACAGCAAGCCGCCGACCAGGGCCGAGAGCGAGCCGAGGTGGTCGCCCAGGAAGGGGCGCGGGGCGGCGCTGACCACCACATGCCAGGGCTGGCCGGCCACCATCAGGTTTTTTTCGAAGCGGCCGGCGAAATCCGGCGACAGCCAGCGCGCCAGCCGGCTGGCATGGCGGTCCGGCATGGGCAGGGCGCGCGCGGCGTTGAGATCCTGGTAGACCAGGTGGGCCGCGGCGGGGCGGTCGGACGCATACACGGCCAGCGCCACGCTGGAATCGTTCGACAGGGCGGCGCCGTCCAGGATTTTCTGCACCAGTTCGCCCGCACGCAGGATGGCGGCGGTGTCGCCGATCACGGCGGCGCGGCGCTCTTCCACCGTGCCCAGCGGGGCGCCCGGGCGGTACACCGGCAGGATCACTTCGAAGCCGGTTTGCGGACGCTTGTCCTGGGCCAGACTGAGCAGGCCGCTGGCGGCCGGGCGCCCGCTGGCGATGGCGCGCTCCAGGGTATCCATGATGGTGTGGTTATTGGCCACGTTCAGGCCGAAGGCACGCTCGTTGCCGGACATCGGCTCCAGGTAGTCGACCACGCTGTAGCGCGCCCGTGCCGGCGCCGGCACGATGCGCCCGCCGGCGATCATTTCCGTGATCTGCGCGTCCGGGCGCACCCGGCGCAGGTCCGCTTCCAGGGCGGCGCGCTCGGCGTGGCCGATCTGGCGATGGTAATTGAAGGCCTTGATGAAGGGATAGCGCGCCAGCATGGGCGCGGTAAAGGCGTGAAATTGCGCGCGCGTGACCGGCGTCACGGTGGTAAACAGCTGGTTGGTGGTGGTGAGCACCTCGACCGCGCCTTCCAGGCCCTGGCCGATGGCGGCCACGCGCACGCTGGCGCGCTGCTGGAAGCCCAGGCTGAGGTTATCGAATTCGAGCCGGCTCACTGCCAGGAACAGCAGTGCCGTGGTGACGCAGCCCGCCCCGAGGGTTAGCGACGCAGCAACGGCGAGCGAGAACGGCATGCGCCAACGCAACATTGACGGTTTCCTAAGGCAAAATAAGGCGCAGTGCGCCGACACGGGTGCCATCACAGTGTGTCACAGAATCTTCGTGCACCGCAAATGAATTGTTGTACAGCAACAAATAATTCAGCAATCATGGTTGGTTTGATCTTTTTTTGCGCCACCCCAGCCAGCCGACCAGGGCTTCGCGCAGGGCGCGGTTGAGCAGGCCCGCGCCCAGTCCCATGCGGCGCGCCACCCGGCGCTGCACGCGCAGCGCGCGCGGCGCCGGGCGGCCGCTCGCCAGCGGCACCGGCGCCTTGACCGCGAACAGCACCTGGTTGTTGCCGGCGATCTTGTCGAACCAGCACACCCGGTCGTCGAACATCAGGCGCAGGCGCGCCAGCATGGCCGGGTAGACCGGATCGTAGCTGAAGATATTGGCCACCAGCACGCCGCCATCGGCCAGCAGGCGC
>CAMLHI010000345.1 GCA_946479705.1 uncultured Oxalobacteraceae bacterium | reverse complement strand
GAGAACTTGGCGCGCAGGACCGGGTCTTGCGTGGCCACGCCCACCGGGCAGGTGTTCAGGTGGCACTTGCGCATCATGATGCAGCCTTCCACCACCAGCGGGGCGGTGGCGAAGCCGATCTCGTCGGCGCCCAGCATGGCGGCGATGACGACGTCGCGGCCGGTCTTCATCTGGCCGTCGGCCTGCACGCGGATGCGGCTGCGCAAGCCGTTCAGCACCAGGGTCTGCTGGGTTTCAGCCAGGCCCAGTTCCCATGGGGTACCGGCGTGCTTGACCGAGGACAGCGGCGAGGCGCCCGTACCGCCGTCGGTACCGGCCACGACCACGTGGTCGGCCTTGGCCTTGGTGACGCCGGCCGCAACGGTACCGATGCCCACTTCCGACACCAGCTTGACCGAGATCGAGGCGCGCGGATTGGCGTTCTTCAGGTCGTGGATCAGCTGGGCCAGATCTTCGATCGAGTAGATGTCGTGGTGCGGCGGTGGCGAAATCAGGCCCACGCCCGGCACCGAGAAGCGCAGCGAGGCGATGTACTCGGACACTTTATGGCCCGGCAGCTGGCCGCCTTCGCCCGGCTTGGCGCCCTGCGCCATCTTGATCTGGATCTGGTCGGCCGAGTTCAGGTACGCGGCGGTGACGCCGAAGCGGCCTGAAGCGACCTGCTTGATGCGCGAGCGCAGCGAGTCGCCATCTTGCAGGGGAATGTCGACCGCGACGTTGTGGGCGCCGATCACCGAGGCCATGGTCGAGCCGCTCTTGATCGGGATCATTTTCATTTCATGGGCGTAGCGCGCCGGATCTTCGCCGCCTTCACCGGTATTGCTCTTGCCGCCGATGCGGTTCATGGCGATGGCCAGGGTGGCGTGCGCTTCGGTCGAGATCGAGCCGAGCGACATGGCGCCGGTGGCGAAGCGCTTGACGATTTCCTTGGCCGGCTCGACTTCGTCCAGCGGGATCGCCTTGGTCGGGTCGAGCTTGAATTCGAACAGGCCGCGCAGGGTCAGGTGACGACGGCTCTGGTCGTTGATGATCTGGGCGTACTCTTTGTAGCTGTTGAAGTTGTTCGACTTGGTCGAGTGCTGCAGCTTGGCGATCGCGTCCGGGGTCCACATGTGTTCCTCGCCGCGCACGCGGTAGGCGTACTCGCCGCCGGCGTCGAGCTGCTCGGCCAGCACCGGATCGTTGCCGAAGGCGGCCGCGTGCAGGCGCAGCGCTTCCTCGGCCACTTCGAACACGCCGATGCCTTCCACGCTGGACGAAGTGCCGCGGAAATACTTGTCGACCAGCGACTTGTTCAAGCCCACGGCTTCGAAGATCTGCGCGCCGCAGTAGGACATATAGGTCGAGATGCCCATCTTCGACATCACCTTCATCAGGCCCTTGCCGACGGCCTTGGTGAAGTTGTAGATGGCTTTCTCGCCCGACAGGTCGCCCTGCAGGCCGGCTGCCATTTCCTGCAGCGTTTCCATGGCCAGGTAAGGGTGCACGGCTTCCGCGCCGTAACCGGCCAGCAGCGCGAAGTGGTGGGTTTCACGGGCCGAACCGGTCTCGACGACCAGGCCGGTGGAGGCGCGCAGGCCGCGCTGCACCAGGTGCTGGTGGATGGCCGAGGTGGCCAGCAGGGCCGGGATGGCGACCTTGTCGCTTGATAAGGCGCGGTCCGACACGATCAGGATGTTGTGGCCGGACTTGACCGCGTCCACGGCTTCGGCGCACAGCGAGGCCAGCGAGGCTTCCACGCCTTCCTTGCCCCAGGCGACCGGGTAGCAGATGTTCAGTTCGTAGGACTTGAACTTGCCGCCGGTGTGGGCGCTGATAGTGCGCAGGCGTGCCATGTCGTCGAAGCCCAGGATAGGCTGCGACACTTCCAGGCGCATCGGCGGGTTGACGTTGTTGGTGTCGAGCAGGTTCGGCTTCGGACCGATGAAGGACACCAGCGACATCACCATCGCTTCGCGGATCGGGTCGATCGGCGGGTTGGTCACCTGGGCGAACAGCTGCTTGAAGTAGTTGTACAGCGGCTTGAGCTTGTTGGACATGATGGCCAGCGGCGAATCGTTGCCCATCGAACCGGTGGCTTCCTCGCCCAGCACGGCCATCGGCGCGAGCAGGAACTTCAAGTCTTCCTGGGTGTAGCCGAAGGCTTGCTGGCGGTCCAGCAGGCTGACCGGCGCGCGCTCGCCCTGGGCATCCTTGGCGCGGTTGTGCGCCAGCTGGCTTTCGGCCAGTTTCAGTTCGTTGAGCTTGATGCGCACCGAGTTGATCCAGGCCTTGTAGGGCTTGGCGTTGGCGTAGGTGTCTTTCAGTTCCTTGTCGTCGATGATGCGGCCGGCTTCCAGGTCGATCAGGAACATCTTGCCTGGCTGCAGGCGCCATTTCTGGATGATCTTCGATTCGGGGATCGGCAGCACGCCCGACTCCGAGGCCATCACGACCAGGTCGTCGTCGGTGACGATGTAGCGGGCCGGACGCAGGCCGTTGCGGTCCAGGGTGCCGCCGATGTGGCGGCCGTCGGTGAAGGCCATGGCGGCCGGGCCGTCCCATGGTTCCATCATGGCGGCGTGGTATTCGTAGAAGGCGCGGCGGTTGTCGTCCATCAGCGTGTGGTTTTCCCACGCTTCCGGCACCATCATCATCATGGCCTGGGCGATCGGGTAGCCGGCCATGATCAGCAGTTCGAGGGCGTTGTCGAAGCAGGCGGTGTCCGACTGGCCTTCATAGATCAGCGGGAACAGCTTTTGCAGGTCCTCGCCCAGCACGGCCGACTTCATCACGCCTTCGCGCGCGCGCATCCAGTTGAAGTTGCCCTTGACGGTGTTGATCTCGCCGTTGTGCGCCAGCAGGCGGTACGGGTGGGCCAGCGGCCACTCGGGGAAGGTGTTGGTCGAGAAACGCTGGTGCACCAGGGCCAGGGCCGAGATGCAGCGCGGATCTTGCAGGTCTTTATAGTAGACGCCGACCTGGTCGGCCAGCAGCAGGCCCTTGTAGACGATGGTGCGGGCCGACATCGACGGCACGAAGAATTCCTTGCCGTGCAGCAGTTGCAGGGCCTGGATGGCGTGGCCGGACGACTTGCGGATCACATACAGTTTGCGCTCGAGCGCGTCGGTGACCATCACGTCCGGGCCGCGGCCGATGAAGATCTGGCGGATCAGCGGCTCTTTGGCGCGCACCAGCGGCGACATCGGCATGGTTTCGTCCAGCGGCACGTTGCGCCAGCCCAGCACGACCTGGCCTTCGATGCGCACGGCGCGTTCGATTTCTTGTTCGCAAGCGATGCGCGAAGCGTTTTCCTTCGGCAGGAATACCATGCCGACGCCGTATTCGCCGGGCGGGGGCAGTTCCACGCCCTGCTTGGCCATTTCTTCGCGATAGAACTGGTCCGGGATCTGGATCAGGATACCGGCACCGTCGCCCATCAGCTTATCGGCGCCGACGGCACCCCGGTGATCCAGGTTTTTCAGGATCAGCAAGCCTTGTTCAACGATGGAGTGGCTCTTGTTGCCCTTGATATGGGCGATGAAGCCGACACCGCAGGCATCGTGTTCATTGGACGGGTCGTACAAACCTTGGGCAATCATGAGTGTTCTCCACAGCTTTTTAAGTCGAACGTTAAGGGTAGAGCAATGACTGGTAAACAGCAACAATAATAATTAGGGTCAGAGTCGAATTAAATTTTCATGATCGAACTTTAAAATTAAATGGGGACATAGTC
>CAMLHI010000344.1 GCA_946479705.1 uncultured Oxalobacteraceae bacterium | reverse complement strand
GCAGTTCCCGGTACCGAATGCGGCCGGCGCGGTGGGCATCAACAGCAATGCCGAAGACATGGCCCTGTGGATGCGCACCCTGCTCGATGGCGGCAGCGCGGGCGGGCGCAAGCTCTGGTCGGATGCGCGCATGCGCGAACTGTGGAGCGCGCAGACGCCGATGCCGATCCACGCGGCCGATCCGGCGCTGGCGGCCACCAACCCGAACTTCCTGGCTTACGGCCTGGGCTTTCAGCTGCGCGACTACAAAGGCTTGAAAGTGGTGCAGCACAGCGGCGCGCTGCTGGGCGCGTATTCGCGCGTGGTGATGGTGCCCGAGGCGCATCTGGGCATCGCCATCCTGAGCAACGCGGAAAACTCCGGCGTGCTCACGGCGCTGCAGTTTCGCCTGCTCGACCATTTTCTGGGCGGCGCGCAGGCAGACTGGATCGCCTTGAGCAAGCAGGCCGAAGACGCCGACCACGCCAGGGAGCTGGCCGCGCTGGCCAAGGCGGCCGGCGCGCGCGCCGCGCAGTCGCGCCCCTCGCTGCCGCTGGCGGCCTACGCGGGCGACTATCGCGATGCGTGGTACGGGGTGGTGAATATCGCCGAGCGAGGCGGCAAGCTGGTGCTGCGCTTTACCAATACGCCCGACCTGGAGGGGGAGCTGGAGCACTTCCAGTACGACAGCTTCATCGTGCGCTGGAAGCTGCGCAACCTGAACGCGGATGCTTACGTGACGTTCGCGCTCAAACCGGACGGCAGCATCGAACGCATGAAGATGGAGCCGGTATCGAGCGAGACCGATTTCAGCTACGACTTTGCCGACCTGCTGTTTACGCCGGCCGGCAAGGGCGCGCCTTAACTAATTACTTGCGTTCCCAGATCTCGAGCATGTCCGGCGAGGCCTGGGCGCGGATGCCGTTGTCGTTCAGGATGCCGTTGGTCGCTTCCACCATCTCCTTGCGGCGCACCACCACCGTCTCGGCGGCGCGCTGGTCGAAGCGGAACACCAGCAGTTCATCCTTGGAGTCGCGCAGCAGCGTGACCAGGTGGGCCAGGCTGCGCAGCTTGACGCCGTTGACCGATTCGACCACCGAGCCGAAGCGGCTGCTGTAGCCGCTCACGCTCTTGTGCGGGAAGAAGGGCGAGCTCACCACCACCAGTTCCTCAAGCTCCGGCGTCGCATAGGTGGCGCGCTCGGTGATCAGCGGGCTGTCCATGCTGGCCATCGCATTCAAGACCTGGGCGTTGGCGTTCATGAACGAGGTGAATTCCGGCGTCGCGCGCGAGAAGACCCACGGACCGTAGATCAGGTACGAGGGGTAGCGGTTTTCCAGCGACTGCATCAGCAGCTTGCGGTGTTCCGTCACCGGCACCTGCACCGTCATGTGTTTACCGTCGCGCACGATGGTCAGCGGCACCTTGCCATCCTTGGCCAGGCGCTGCACCAGCGACTGGAAGCGCAGGTTCAGGTTAGGGCCGGCCTTGACCATGCCCTGGTTGTCGATGGCGACCTCGCCGATGCGGGTGATCACATCGCCTTCGTGCAGCGGATAGCTGGCGTCGTCGGACGCCGGACGGCGCACCACGCCGCCGGTAACGCCCGCCGGCAGCTTGAGGTACTCGCGCAGCGCGGCGTTTTCCAGGGTCTGGATTTCGTCGAGCATGACCGGCTTGCCGTCGTAGCGGCCATCGGCCACGTCGCGCAGGAACAGGTCGATTTCCTCGTTGGGGATGATGTAGCCGATGTTCTGCGCGTCGCTCGCGCGGCTGAACGCCAGTCCGACCATCTTGTCGTTGACCATGACCGGCCCGCCGCTGTTGCCGGGGTTGATGGCCGCGTCGATCTGGATGCGCAGGCCCCAAGTCGGGTAGCCGTAGGGGACGAACTCGATGCGCGAGACGATGCCTTTGGTGATCGAGAGCGAGGTGCCGCCGGTCGGAAAGCCGTAGGCGAACACCTGGTCGCGCACCGCCGGCAGGGCGCTGATGCGCGCGGCCGGGGCGTGGGTCTTGAAGAAGGCTTCGTCGTCGAGCTTGAGCAGGGCCAGGTCGATGCCTGGCGCGATCGCCACCACCGTGGCGGGCAGCTTGTCGCCGTTCTGGCTGGCCTGCACCTCGACCTGGCTGGCGTAGCGCACCACATGGGCATTGGTCAGGATGCGGTTGCCCGGCAAGACCACGCCGGAGCCGGTCACGTCCTGCGGCGCCGCCTTGGTCCAGGGCTTGTAAGGGTCGGGAACGCGCAGGGAACTGAAAATCTTGACGACGGCGTTTTCGACGTCCTCGGCCAGCGCACACGCGCTGGCGCCGGCCAGTACGAGGGCGGCGGTGATGCGAAGTAGGATCATGGTCTCGTTCGAATTAGAACGGCGCCAGGCTGCGCCGATGCTGCACTATACACGCGCCCAAGGGGACAAAAAGGCGCGAATACTCACGCCTTGCCGCGTCAAGGTTTGACGAACTTGAGCGTCATGCGGTCGCTCTCGCCGATGGCCATGTACCTGGCGCGGTCGACGTCCTTGTTGGCCAGCACCGGCGGCAGTGCCCACACGCCCTTGGCATGGTCGGCGCTGTCCTTCGGATTGGCGTTGACTTCCGATTTGCCGGCCAGCTTGAAGCCGGCGCTTTCGACCATCCTGATCACATACGCTTCATGTAAATATCCATCGGTGGCGCCGGCCGGCCTGGACGCGGGCAGGCGGTGATCGACCACGCCGAACACGCCGCCCGGTTTCAGGGCCTTGAACACCTGGGCGAAGGTTTCCTTGAGCTTGTCGTCGCCGTCGCCGGTCCAGTTGTGGATGTTGCGGAAGGTGAGCACCATATCCACGCTGCCGGGCTTGGCGAAGTTGTATTCGCGCGGCGGCTCGAATACACCGGTCTGCACCTTGTCGAACAGGGCCGGATTGGAGGCCAGCTTCTTCTGGAGGTTGGCGGCGTAGCGCCGCGCGCCTTCGTCCGGCGATATGGGCGATTCGCCGGCGGCGATCAGCTTGCCCTTTTCGCGCAGGTAGGGCGCCAGGATCTCGGTGTACCAGCCGCCGCCCGGCGCCAGTTCGACCACCGTCATGGTCGGCTTGATGCCGAAGAAGCTCAGCGTTTCGTACGGGTGGCGGGCGCCGTCGCGCGCCACATTGGCGGGACTGCGCGCGCTGCTGCCGATGGCCGCCTTGAGCGCGTCGTCCGCCTGCGCGGTTCCCAGCAAGCCCGCGGCCAGGGTCACGGCCAACATCATTCGTTTCATCGCGAGTGCCTCCGTTGTGATCAGGTGCGCCGATGATCCGGCAAGGTGCCGGGAAGGTCAAGCGCGTTTCGTTAAAAAACGGAAACCATTCGTGCGCGCCGATCCGGCGCCAGGTTTTATGATCGTGCCTTTGTCGGAGAGCCTGTGGAGCGACGGTCCTTTTTGAAGCTGGGCGGTGCGATGGCGGCGGCGCCGCTGCTGCCGGCCGCCGACTTCTACTTCACCCGTTTGAGTTACACCTCGGGCAACTGGACCGCCAATGCGCGCCTGCCTGGGCTGGTGCTGCAGGCGCTGGCGCACGCTGGCAGCATGCGGGTCGATCCGGCCGAACGGGTTGCGGCGCTTGGCGACGCAGCCATGCTGGCCGCGCCGTTCTGCTACGTGGCCGGGCATCGGCTGCTGCAGTTCACGCCGGCCGAACGCGCTAACGCCGAGCGCTATGTGCGCGGCGGCGGCTTCCTGCTGGTGGACGACTGCGGGCGCGATCCCGAGGGCGT
>CAMLHI010000343.1 GCA_946479705.1 uncultured Oxalobacteraceae bacterium | reverse complement strand
CAGCGCCTCAACGCCGCGCTGCTGGCCAGCGGCGCGACCATCGGCGAAATCAATTGCGTGCGGCGTCACCTGTCCGCCATCAAGGGTGGGCGCCTGGCGGTGGCCTGCCATCCGGCCCAGGTCGTGACCCTGCTCATTTCCGATGTGCCGGGCGACAATCCGGCCGACATCGCCAGCGGCCCCACTTGTGCGGACGCGAGCACCTGCGCCGACGCGCTGGCGGTGCTGCGGCGCTACGGCATCGCCGTACCGGCCCATGTCCAGGCGCTGCTGGAGAGCGGGCGCGGCGAGTCGGTCAAGCCGGGCGATGCGCGCCTGGCGGGCCAGCGCATCGAGCTGATCGCCACGCCGCAGCTGGCGCTCGAGGCCGCCGCCGCAGTGGCCAGGGCGGCCGGCATGCCGGTGCATATCCTCGGCGACAGCATCGAGGGCGAAGCGCGCGAGGTCGGCATCGTCATGGCAGGCATGGCGCGCCAGGTCGCTGCCCGCGCCCAGCCGTTCGTGCCGCCCTGCATCCTGCTGTCCGGCGGCGAGACCACGGTAACGGTGCGCGGCGGCGGCCGCGGCGGGCGCAATGTCGAGTTCCTGCTATCGCTGGCGGTGGCGCTGCAGGGCTTGCCTGGCGTGCACGCCATGGCCTGCGATACCGATGGCGTCGATGGCCAGGAAGACATTGCGGGGGCCTATCTGGCGCCGGACACGCTGGCGCGCGCGGACGCGCTCGGCATGCGCGCGCGCGAACGGCTGGCCGACAACGACGGGCACGGCTTCTTCCTGGCGCTGGGCGATTCGGTGCTCAGCGGTCCGACGCTGACCAACGTCAACGATTTCCGCGCCATGTATATCGGCGCCTGAGCGGGCAGCTGCCGTTCAGTGCCGGTCCGCCCTGGCCTGGTCCGAGGGCTGGAAACAGATCTGGTTGCGCCCGCCCTGCTTGGCTTCGTACAGCATGGCATCGGCGCGCAAGAACAATTCGTTTTCGCTTTTGAACTCGGGAAAGGCGGCGACCCCGCCGCTGAAGGAAAAATGGCGCAGTTCGCCCTCCTTCACTTCGAACGAGATGGAGGCGAAGGCCTGGCGCATGGCGTCCAGCCTGCGCCAGCCCTGCTCCAGCGTGCAATCCCAGAACACCACGACGAATTCCTCGCCGCCGAAGCGGCTCAGCAGGTCGCGCTCGCCCATGTGCGGCGCCAGCGACAGCGACAGGCGCTTGATGACGATGTCGCCGAAATAGTGGCCCCAGGTATCGTTGATGGTCTTGAACTTGTCGATGTCGATCACGCCGAACACCAGCGCTCGCCCTTCCAGCGCGGCCTGGCGGATCAGGTCCTGGGCTTTCTTTTGCAGGCCGATCTTGTTGAGCAGGCCGGTGGCGCGGTCCTTGCCGATCAAGTCCTTGTTCACGCGGATCTTGTTGGCCCGGTTGATCAACTGGCTGGCCACCAGGTCGGCATCGGTCTGGAGCAGGATGGCATCGAAGCCGCTGGCCAGGGCGCGCCGCGTCAGCGCGCTGTCGGCGCGGCTTTGCAGCAGCACGATTTCGCGCACCGGATCGGCCTCGATGTTCTTCTTCAGGATGCGCACCAGCGCTTCGTTGCGCTCGTATTCGGCGTCGGGGATGAGCACCAGGTCCGGCTGCCATTCCTTCACGCGCAAATGCAGGGTGTGGGGGGCGCCATGGTAGACCACCTCGACGCGCTGCTGCAGCAGCATGGCATCGTCGAGCGCACCGGCCTCGCCCAGGTAAGCCAGACGCACCAGGTCGCCGCGCTTTTTCTGCACGAAGAGATTGAAGAGCTTATCGACCAGCACGTCGTTGGCGATCGGCTTTTCCGCATAGGCCAGGCAATTGCTGTCGACCAGGCGCTGCTGCAACAGGAAGCGGCCGCCCTGGCGCACGCTTTGGAGGTAGACATAGCTCTGGTCGCCAGGCAGGCGCTGCAGCAGTTCGCCCAGCATCAGGGTCTTGCGGCTGTCCAGCATGTCCGACTGCATATTGTGCAGGGCGTCCAGGTCGATCACGAACAGGCTGTCGCCGGGGTCGCTCTCCACGGCCGCGACGAAATCGCGCACCTCGTTGAAGAAACGGATGTCGAAGTCGTACTTGTGCGCATACAGCAGCAGTTCGGCCTGGTTGTCCTTGATGAAAAAATTCTGCGACAACAGAATTACATGATGCTTGTAGAGCGGTGCCGCGCTTGTCATGTCCTATCAGCTTTCTATGCCTGGTGGATACCGAGCCCATCCCGCCACCTTACACAAGAATACTGATATTCGCAGCGCAACAGGAAAACTTATTTGATTGACAGGCATCCCGGGTGGGCAAGCGCCACCCGGGCCAGGCTGGGCGCGGCTACTTCGCCCGGGTGTAGACCATCTCCATCCACTTCATGTTCTTGCCGTCGGGACCGGGGCCCCACATTTCCATGGTGTGGCTGTCCTTGCCGGCCAGGGTCAAGGTCATGCTGTACGGAACCTCCTTGCCCGCCATGGGATCGGACATCATGCCCTTGTACTTGAGCACATTGCCATTGAGCGCGCCACGCGAGGTCGTCACGCCGGTACTCATGGAATCGATCCAGGTCCCGAAGTAATCCTTGGTGACATTGTCATAGCCCATGGTGCCCATGCCGGTAAAGGGCTGGCCATTCGCCTTGCCCTGGAAATGTTCCTCCAGGTAGCGGTCGCCCATGATCCACTTGCGTTCGGACGTTCCGGTACTCTCTTCCGGCGGCTTGGCCGGGTCCATCCACATCTTCGACTTCACATTGAATTTACCGGCCAGGGGATCGAGTTTCCTGTGCGCCGCGCCAGGGGTGCCGGCCTGGGCCATTTTCTCCATCATCGCCTTCTCCTCGGCGGATGGGGCGGCCTGTTTGGGTGGATCGGCCGCCAGCGCGCAAACGCCCAGCTGCATCGCCGCGACCACCATCGTTGACTGCACAACACGTTTCACGTTCATGAAAGCACCTCCTATTCAGCAGGGTTGTGGGAAGGGCCATTGTCCGCGTCAATACGGCAAAAGACAAGCTGAAGTGGCCGTGCTCAGCCGGCCGGCGCGCTCCGCGCCGCGCGCGCCATGCGCACGATGGTGACGGCATTGACGACGGCAACCACCAGTTCCAGCGCGGTGCCGCCGATGGAACCGGCGATCAGGTTATTGGCGATCCACAGGCCGGTGCCACACAGCATTACGAGGCGCATGGGCACGCCGTTCAGGAGAAACAGGGCGAGCGTACCGAGGCAGGAGGCGGCCAGCGGCAGCCAGTCGCTCGGCTGCCTGGCGAGCGACAGTCCAAGTGTCACATTGATCGCGACAATTGCCAGCGCCACCCACACCGAGCGGGTGCGCAGCGCCAGCAGGGAGCGCAGCAGCGACACCGTGGAACTGGCCACTGCGGTCGGGTTGCCGAGCAGCGCGAAGTGGACGACGTAGGCCAGGCACTCGCCGGCCATGAACAGCTTGAAGCGGCGGTCGTCCTTTTGCAGGAAGGAGCCGACGCCGAGCACGAACGCGATATAGCCGACGCATTGCGCCGGCGAGAACCAGTCGATCAACATGGGAGGGAACGGTGAAAAGGGAAGTTCAACCTGCGATCCGCGCATGACGCCGGGGCAGGCGATGTGGCCACGATAGGCTTGTCTCAAGCGGAAATTATACCTTGCCGTGGACAAAGGTCTGGCCGGCGGCCGCTGGCTTAGCTGTTGCTGAAGTTGCCGATGGTCGA
>CAMLHI010000342.1 GCA_946479705.1 uncultured Oxalobacteraceae bacterium | reverse complement strand
GCCTTCGTCATGGAGACCCTGCTGGACGAAGCGGCCCACGCCGCCAAGACCGATCCGGTCGCCTACCGCCGCAAGCTGCTGGGCGAAAAGCACCAGCGCCATCTGGCCGCGCTCGACCTGGCGGTCGCCAAGTCCGGCTACGGCAAGAAGAAGCTGCCCAAGGGCCATGGCTGGGGCGTGGCGCTGCACGAGTCCTTCGGCAGCGTGGTCGCGTATGTGGTCGAAGCCTCGGTCAAGGGCGGCGTACCGAAGCTGCATAAAGTCACAGCCGGCATTCACTGCAATACGGCCGTCAATCCCCTGACGATCGAGGCGCAGGTGCAGGGCGCGGTGCTGATGGCGGTCGGGACCACCCTGCCGGGATCGGCCATCACGCTCAAGGATGGCGTGGTCGAACAGCAGAACTTCAGCGACTACACCGTGGCGCGCATGCCGGACATGCCGCATGTGGACGTGTTCATCGTGCCGTCGAACGATCCGCCGACCGGCATGGGCGAACCCGGCCTGCCGCCGCTGGCGCCGGCCTTCGCCAACGCTATCTTCAACGTCACCGGCAAGCGCTTGCGCAAGCTGCCGTTCGACCTCAAGTCCGCCTGAGGTTTGGCGTGAGTCCGGTCGGCATCCTCCTTGCTGCCGGCCGGGGTCGCCGTTTCGACCCAAGCGGTGCGCATAACAAGCTACTGGTGCGCCTCGGCGACGACGCCGTGGTCGCCGCCAGCGCACGCGCGCTGCTGTCCACACTCTCCCATGTCGTAGCCGTGGTGCCGCCAGACGATGGCGGCGTCGGCGCCGTCCTGCGTGCGCTCGGCTGCGACATCACCGTCTGCGCCGCGGCAGACAATGGCATGGCCGCGTCACTGGTGCAGGGCTTGCTGCACACGGCGCAGGCTGAAGGCTGGATCGTCGCGCTGGGCGACATGCCGCACGTGCTGCCGTCCACGGTGGCGGCGCTGGCGCGGGCGCTGGAGCAGGGCGCCGATATCGCCGTGCCGGTGCATGCGGGGCCACGCGGCAATCCGGTCGCCTTCAGCCGCCTGCACCTGCCGCAGCTGCTGGCGCTGGAAGGCGACCAGGGCGCGCGCGTCATCGTACGCGCCAATCCAGTGCACGAGGTGGCGGTGGACGATCCCGGCATCCATCTCGACATCGACACGCTGTCCGACCTGCTGAAAAACGGTACACTTCGAACATGAAAAAGACTACGCAAAAAACCGCCGCGGCGATCCAGTACGCCATCGTCCCCAAGGACCTTGCCGGCCATCTGTTCACTGTGACGCTGGTCGTCGCCGCGCCCGAGGCGGACGGCCAGGTGCTGGCGCTGCCGGCCTGGATACCGGGCAGCTACATGATCCGCGAGTTCGCCCGCAACATCGTGCAGATCGGCGCCGAAGCGAACGGCAAGCCGGTGGCGCTGACGAAGCTGGACAAGCATTCCTGGCGCGCGGCGCCGGTAACCGGTCCGCTCACGCTGCGCTACGACGTCTACGCCTGGGACCTGTCGGTGCGCGCCGCGCATCTCGACCAGACTCACGGCTTCTTCAACGGCACCAGCGTGTTCCTGCGCGTGCTGGGGCAGGAACACGGGCCGCACCAGGTCGACATCCGCCAGCCGCAGGACGCCGCCGCCAGCACCTGGCGCGTGGCCACCGCGCTGCCGGAACTGGGCGCGAAGCGCTATGGCTTCGGCACCTACCTCGCGGCCAGCTACGATGAGCTGATCGATCACCCGGTCGAAATGGGCGACTTCGCGCTGGCCACCTTCAAGGCGCACGGCGTCCCGCACGACATCGTCATCTCGGGCCGCGTTCCCAATCTGGACATGGCGCGCCTGCAGGCCGACCTGAAGCGTATCTGCGAAACCCAGATCGCCTTCTTCGAACCGCGCACCAAACGCGCGCCGATGGAGCGCTATGTGTTCCTGACCTTGGCCGTCGGCGACGGCTACGGTGGCCTCGAGCACCGCGCCTCGACGGCGCTGATTTGCGCGCGCGCCGACCTGCCCACCACGGCCACGCCGAAGGGCGGCGAGATCGGCGACGGCTATCTCAAGTACCTGGGCCTGTGCAGCCACGAGTACTTCCACACCTGGAACGTCAAGCGCATCAAGCCGGACGTGTTCGCGCCTTACGACCTGCAGCAGGAGGTGTACACGCCGCTGCTGTGGCTCTTCGAGGGCATCACCAGCTATTACGACGACCTGATGCTGGTGCGCGCCGGGATCATCGACGAGGCGGCGTATCTCAAGCTGCTCGCCAAGACCGTGGGCGGTGTGCTGCGCGGCAGCGGACGCACCAAGCAGAGCGTGGCCGAGTCGAGCTTCGACGCCTGGAGCAAGTACTACCGCCAGGACGAGAACGCACCCAATGCCATCGTCAGCTATTACGCCAAGGGTTCGCTGGTCGGACTGGCGTTCGACCTGACCATGCGCACCAAGACCGGCGGCAAGAAGTCGCTGGACGACGTGATGCTGGCGCTGTGGCAGCGCTACGGGCGCGATTTCTATCCGGGGGCTGGCAAAGGCGTCAGCGAAGCCGAAGTCGAAGCGCTGTTCGATGAAGTCAGCGGCCTGAAACTGGGTTCGCTGTTCGAGCGCTATGTGCGCGGCACGGAAGATATCCCGCTGGCCAAGCTGTATGCGCCGTTCGGCGTCAAGCTCAAGGACGAGCGCAAGAGCGGCAAGCCCTCGCTCGATGTTGGCTTCGGACGCGATGGGGCGGACGTGAAGCTAAGCCAGGTGCACGAGGGCGGCGCGGCGCACCGGGCAGGGATGTCGGCCGGGGATATCCTGGTGGCGGTGGATGGCTTGCGTGCCACCGGCACCGGCGCCAGCGTCGATGCGCTGCTGGCGCGCTACAAAGTCGGCGATACGATCACTGTCCACGCCTTCCGGCGCGACGAGCTGATGACCTTCGAGGTGCAGCTGCAGGGAGACCGGGTGCCGTCCGTCACGCTGACGGTGACGGACGCGAAGAAGAACAGCGCTCGCCCGAGCGCGGGCTGATTACTGGAACAGGCGTTGCAGCTCGACGCCGGGTTCCGGCGCGCGCATGAAGGCTTCGCCGACCAGGAAGGCGTGCACGTCCGAGTCGCGCATGCGCTTGACGTCGTCCGGTCCCAGGATGCCCGACTCGGTCACCACCAGTTTTTCCTTCGGGATGCGCGGCAGCAGGCCAAGCGTCGTATCGAGCGTCACGTCAAAGGTGCGCAGGTTGCGGTTGTTGATGCCTAACAGCGGCGTCTTGAGCTTGAGGGCGGCGCTCAGTTCGTCGCCGTCGTGCACTTCGACCAGCACGTCCATGCCCAGCTCCAGCGCGCAGGCTTCCAGTTCCGCCATCAGGCCGTGGTCGAGCGCCGAGACGATCAGCAGGATCGCATCCGCACCCATCGCGCGCGCTTCGTAGACCTGGTACATATCGATCATGAAGTCCTTGCGGATCACCGGCAGCTCGCAGGCGGCGCGCGCCTGCTTCAGGTAGTCCTGGTGGCCCTGAAAGAACTGCACATCGGTCAGCACCGACAGGCAGGCCGCGCCATGGCGCGCATAGCTTTCGGCGATGTTGGCCGGCTTGAAGTCCGGCCGCAGCACGCCCTTGGATGGCGAAGCCTTCTTCACTTCTGCGATCACGCCCGCCTTGCCGGCGGCGATATGCTTGCGCAGGCTCGCCTCGAAGCCGCGCAGGCCGCGGCGCAGTTCGCCGTCGCCCTCGACTTCACGGCGCAGGCTGGCCA
>CAMLHI010000341.1 GCA_946479705.1 uncultured Oxalobacteraceae bacterium | reverse complement strand
CAGCGTCTTGCTTTCTGACGCTCCCCGTTTTGCGGGGAGGCGAACTATAGCAAAGCCTGCGCCCACCCGCAAGGGCTATTCGGCGATCTTGAGCACTTGATACGCGGGATCGGCCTGGATCGCAGCCCGGCTGAACGGCACACGCGGCCATTCCTTGCGGGCGTACAAGGGCACCTGGTCGGCGTAGAAGGGCGACGCCGGGTCAACCGACTGGCCGTAGACCAGCATGGCTTGGGCCACCGGGCCGGCCTCGTCGAAGGTCACGGTCTGCACATAGCTGGTGCCCCACGCGACGTCGACATAGCCCTCCCTGGTCAGGCCCGTGCGCATGTGGATCGAATTGTAGGAGCCGTCCATGTCGCCGATGCCTCCGTGCAGGGCGATACGATGGCCGGCGCGCGACTCGGTCTGGTAGTCGCCCAGCCTGGCATCGAGCGCGATGCCGAGCGCCTGCATGTCATGCGCGGCTGCCTTCAACGCCGCCAGCATGGCCGGCACTGCCCCTGGCGCAACGCCACGCGGTGTGTTGACAGGGTCGGCCGCGTCGAATTCCACCGCCCACTTGCCGGGCAGGGCCGCAGCGGCATTCCAGAACTCGCGGAACAGAATCGCACCGCGGCTGTCCACATCGGCACGACGGTCCCAGGATGCAAGGACATTGCACGCCTGCACCAGCTCGGTATCCACGCTGCACGCGCACTGTGGCAACAGTTCCGGCAACACCAGCTCGGCGGCATAGATGCGGTTGGCGAAGGCGAGCGTTTGCAGATCGTTCAGCTCCACCTTTTGCGGCTGTGCCAAGCGTTCCAGCGCCTGCTTGAACCCTATCCGCGTGCGTAGCTTCTGCGGCACGCCGATCCGCCCGTACAAGGGGGAATACGGACCGACCAGCAAGGCTCCTGCATTGCTCAGCCAATAGCTGTCGTTCGAGTTGCCCACGTAATCGGTGCGCAGGGTCCATGGACCATTGATGGGAGAAAAAATCCCCGTGGCCGTGCCGGGGTCCGATCCCCATGCGCAGGCGCTGCGCGAGCCATCGAACATCAGCAATGGCGGCAGCAGCAGACAGTCGCTGGCGAATTTGTCTGACGTCACTTTCGGCACGACACTGGCATCGGCGAACAAGACATTGCCATTGCGATCGGCGGCAGCGGTGTTCACCCAAGGCAGTCCGACGACCTTGTTCAGCGCCGTTTTCAACTCGGTCACGCTCTGCGCCGCGCCGATCGCCAGCCATTGCTCGATCAGGCGCGTGTTCGCACGGTTCGGATCGCCCAGCACGACTACCTGGTCAGCCGTCCAGTCGATGCCGGCATCCGGCTTGACCATCACCGCGCCCTGCTCGGTGAAATAGAAAGTCTTGCTGCGGCTGCTCAGGGTGCCGTCCGGCTGCAGGCGCTCCACGCTGACCGTGCGCGCGCTCATCTTGACGGGCTTGCCGTCCGAGAGGTAGGTGGTGCCGCTGCTGTCGCGCGGATCGAGGGCCAGCTTGAAGGTCGTGAAGTGAACGGCCGTGGTCACGGTGTGGGTCCAGGCAATGTCGCGGTTGAAGCCGATGACGACCGCCGGGATACCTCCCAGAATCACGCCCATCGCATCGTAACGGCCCGGCACGGTCAGGTGGGCCTGGTAGAAGCGGTCGGTGCTGGTCCAGGGATAGTGCGGATTGCCGAGCAACATGCCGCGTCCGTTGGCGCTCACGTCGCTGCCGAGCGCCAGCGCGTTGCTGCCCAGTTGCTGGCGTGTGATGCGCGCCAGCCGTTCCTGGATGAAGCCGGTGTCGGTGACCGCCACGCGGCTTGCCGCTTGCACAGGCGCATTTGCATCGCGTGCAGCGGCGACAATTTCTTGCGCGAATACTTCGCCCGAGGCATGCAGGGCCTTTTCGGCCAGCACCAGATACATATCGTCGACGCCGATCGGGCGCACCCAGGCGGCCTTGGCGCAGGCGGCGGGCAGCCTGCCGGCGTAATCGCGCAGGTAGCGGTTGTAGCCGGCGGCGTAGCCGGCGAGCAGGTCGCGCGCGTCCTCGCTGCCTTTAGCGTAGCTGGCGCGTAATTGTTCGATGTCCAGATAGCCTTTGAAGAAGAAGTCGCTGTCTTCGTTGTTCAGGCGCAGGTAATCGCTGGCCACGCCGTACTCGCCATGCTCCGGTGCGGTCGCGGCCGCCGATGGGCCGAAGAAGCGCGAACGTTCGCCACGCACCGTCAGCAAGGCGTCGGCGAACATGCAGACATTGTCTTGCGCATAGGCGTAGGCCAGGCCGTAGCCCAGGCCACGGAAATTGTCAGCGCGAATGTGCGCGATGCCGTGCGTGGTGCGTTCGATCGACGCGGCCCATTGCGCCGCCTGCTGCGCGCCCGGTGCTGCGGCCCCCTCATCGTGGCCGCAACCGGCCAGGGTAGCCGATAGCAGCGCCGCCATTCCCATCCTGCTCACAAACTGTTTGCGCATGTCCACTCCTTATGTGGTTGAAACACATTGAACGACAGGCAATCGTACGAACCGTCCCCGTGTGCTCCGTTGATCGCACACAAGAAGCGCGAGCCAACGCGAACGCCTTGATGCTGCATATGTGAAGCGTCGAACAGATGCTTTGCGGTGGCTGCGGATAATGGCCGGAGAGCGCTGCCCACTCAGCCGAAAAGAACACCCAGATGCCGTCCGACATTCCCGATCCTGACAACGACGACAGCGCGCCGCGCCTGTCGCGCCGTGGCTTTCTGCAATCGGCGCTGGCGGTCGCGGCGAGCGGCAAGGTAGCCGCAACGCCTGCGCCGCCCGCGCCTGCCGTCGTGCCCGCTCAGGCGGTCGTGCTCGATATCAATGGCAAGGCTTATCAGCTGTCGCTCGAACCGCGCGTGACCCTGCTGGATGCGCTGCGCGAATCGGCGGGACTGACCGGCACCAAGAAAGGATGCGACCGCGGCCAGTGCGGCGCTTGCACCGTGCTGGTCAATGGCCGCCGCATCAATAGTTGCCTGACTCTCGCCGTCATGCATGAAGGCGACAAGATCACTACCATCGAAGGCATCGCCAAGGGGCTGACACTGGCGCCGATCCAAAGCGCCTTCATCGAGCGCGACGCCTTCCAGTGCGGCTATTGCACGCCCGGCCAGATCTGTTCGGCGCTGGCCTGCATCGAGGAAATGCGCGCAGGCGCGGCCAGCGCCGTGACGCCGGACGTGCGCACCACCTCGGTTGCCATGTCCGACGAGGAAATCCGCGAGCGCATGAGCGGCAACCTGTGCCGCTGCGGCGCCTATCCGAATATCGTGGCGGCGGTGAAGCAGACCGCCGCCGCCCAGCCCTGAACCAGCCATGCACCCGCTCTCCTACGAACGCGCGCGCGACGCCGCGCACGCCATCGCGCTGGCCCAGCAGCCAGGCAGCGCCTTCATTGGCGGCGGCACCAACCTGCTCGACCTGATCAAGGGCGATGTCGAACATCCGGCAAAGCTCATCGACATCACCCGCATCGGCCTCGACGGTATCGCCGAGCTGCCGGGCGGCGGTGTGCGCATCGGAGCGCTGGCGCGCAACAGCGATACCGCCAACCATGCCCTTATCCGCCAGCGCTATCCCCTGCTCACGCAGGCGCTGCTGTCCGGCGCCTCGCCGCAATTGCGCAATATGGCGACTATCGGCGGCAACCTGATGCAGCGCACCCGCTGCCCGTATTTCACCGACACCGCCTTCGACCAGTGCAACAAGCGCCTGCCAGGGTCGGGCTGCGGCGCGCGCGAAGGCTATCACCGCAC
>CAMLHI010000340.1 GCA_946479705.1 uncultured Oxalobacteraceae bacterium | reverse complement strand
CCGTTCGACCTGTGGGACCGCAACAAGCGCGGCGGCATCAAGCTGTACGTCAAGCGCGTCTTCATCATGGACGACGCCGAGCAGCTGATGCCGGCCTACCTGCGCTTCATTAAAGGCGTGATCGATTCGAACGACCTGCCGCTGAACGTCTCGCGCGAAATCCTGCAGGAGTCGCGCGACGTGCGCGTGATCCGCGAAGGCTCGACCAAGCGCGTGCTGGGCATGCTGGAAGAACTGGCCAACGCCGACGAGCAGGAGAAGAAGGACAAGTACGCGACCTTCTGGACCGAATTCGGCCAGGTGCTCAAGGAAGGCATCGGCGAGGACAGCGCCAACAAGGACCGCATCGCCAAGCTGGTGCGCTTCGCCTCCACCCACAACGAAGGCGAGGAGCAGAACGTCGCGCTGGAAGCCTATGTGGGCCGCATGAAGGAAGGCCAGGAAAAGATCTACTACGTCACGGCCGATAACTTCAAGGCCGCCAAGAACAGCCCGCACCTGGAAATCTTCCGCAAGAAGGGCGTCGAAGTGCTGCTGCTGACCGACCGCGTGGACGAGTGGATGCTGTCCTTCCTGACCGAGTTCGACGGCAAGGAACTGGTGTCGGTGGCCAAGGGCGGCCTGGACCTGGGCAAGCTGGAAGACGATGCCGAGAAGAAGGAGCACGAGGAAACCGAGACCTCGTACAAGGACCTGGTCGAGCGCATGAAGGGCGCGCTGGGCGACAAGGCCAAGGACGTGCGCGTGACCTTCCGCCTGACCGATTCGCCAGCCTGCCTGGTGGCCGACGAGCACGAGCTGTCGGGGAACCTGCTGCGCATGCTGAAGGCGGCCGGCCAGAACGCGCCGGAATCGAAGCCCATCCTGGAAATCAACCCCAACCATCCGCTGGTGACGCGCCTGAAGTACGAAAGCGCCGAGAGCGGCCAGTTCGCCGACTGGTCGCACATCCTGTTCGACCAGGCCATGCTGGCCGAAGGCGGCGCCCTGAGCGATCCGGCCGCCTTCGTCAAGCGCATGAACGAGATGCTGCTGGCCGGCGCCAAGTAAGCCACCCCACGGCGCCGTCCCCGCTCAGCCGGGGATGGCGCTATGTCAGGCTGGCGCAAAAATCCAGCACCAGCTTTTCCCCATCCGGCCACTCCCCGTAGCCGCTGGCCCCGTTGATATGGCCGGCGGCGCCGATTTCCACCAGCTTGCTGCCCCACCCCTGCGCGAACGCGCGCGCCCGCTCGGGCGACACATAATCGTCGTTCGCGCTGGCCACGACGAGGCTGGGAAACCCCAGCGGCGCCAGCGGCATGGGCGCGAAGCTCTGGGCCTCCTTCGGATAGCCGGGCGCCTCGACATCGCTGGGCGCCACCAGCACCGCACCGGCCACTTTCAGCATCGAGCCCGATTGCGCCCAGTGCGCCACCAGCGCGCCGGCCAGGCTGTGCGCCACCAGCAGCGGCGGCCCTTCGCACAGCGCGATGGCCGCGTCGAGCTCGGCCACCCATTCCTCGCATACCGGACTGGTCCAGTCGCGGTGGGTCACGCGCTTCCAGGCGGGATGGCGTTTCTCCCACAAGGTTTGCCAGTGCCGCGGCCCCGAATCCCACAGGCCGGGCAGGGTGAGTACCTCACATTCCATCATGCCTCCCGAGTGTCGCCATCGATGCTCCCTATTGTACGGTGAATGGGCGTGTTGCCCGGGCGCGATGCCCGATTGCGCATGGAAACACGGCAGTAGCGCGGCCCTATCGGCTGGTTCTACCGATTGAAAAATTTGTCGGCAATGTTAAAAGCGCGCACTAGAGTGTATCTGTACTTTTCATTAAACGTGACAAAGCGCTATGCCTGTGTACAAGGCAGGCGCACGTCAATCCGACGACAACAACCAGGGAGTCCACGATGAAAAAACACGGAAAGACACAGCAGCCTGTGTCGATGGCAGGCTGCGGCTGCGCGCCCGGCGAGAGCAAACCGGTCACTTACGGCGCGGCCAGCACCAATGGCAGCGCGGGTTCGACCATGCCCAACGACAGTGTCCAGGAACTTCAGGAACCGGACGACGCCGACGAACGCGGCATGCCCGGCGTGCTCGGCGCGCAGGGCGGCTCGCAGTTCAACGCGATGCAGGCCCGCCCGGCCATGCAGGCGCGTAGCGCACCTGGCGACGCCATGCCCGGCGGCGGCATGGGCGGTGGCGGCGGTATGAATCTCGGCGGTGGCGGAGGAGGGCGCGGCGATGGCGCACAGCCCCAGGTGCGCAAATGCGGCACCATGGATGTGCACCGGCGTCTGCTGTCGAGCGTGCCCGGGTACGCGGCACGCCGCGCCGAGATCGAGAACCACAGCCGCCTGTACGAGACCGGGCAGGCCAGCTCCCAGCGCAGCGGCGTGACCCGCATCCCGGTGGTGGTCCATGTGGTCTACAACACGGCGGCGCAGAACATCTCCGACGCCCAGATCGCCAGCCAGATCGAGGTGCTCAACCGCGACTTCCGCCGCACCAATCCCGATGTCGGCACCACGCCCGCGCCTTTCCTGCCGCTGGCGAGCGACGCGCGCATCGAATTCGCCCTGGCCACCAGCGCGCCGGGCGGCGGACCGACCAGCGGCATCGAGCGGCGCCAGACCACGGTCGCCTCGTTCTCCGACAATGACGCCGTCAAGAGCGCGGCCAGCGGGGGCATGAATGCCTGGCCGTCCGACCACTACCTCAATATCTGGGTTTGCCCGCTCGGCAATGGCCTGCTCGGCTATGCCCAGTTCCCCGGCGGCCCGGCCGCTACCGACGGCGTGGTGATCCTGCAATCGGCCTTCGGCACCGGCGGCACCGCGGCGGCGCCCTTCAACCTGGGACGCACCGCTACCCATGAAATCGGCCACTGGCTGAACCTGAACCACATCTGGGGTGACGACGGCAACGGCTGCGCCGGCACCGACAATGTGGCCGACACGCCCAATCAGGGCGGCGCCAACACCGGCACGCCGACCTTCCCGCGCCTCTCCTGCAGCAATGGGCCGAACGGCGACATGTACATGAACTATATGGACTACGTCGACGACCGCGCCATGGTGATGTTCTCGGCCGGCCAGGTGGCGCGCATGCAGGCTTGCCTGGACGGGCCGCGTGCCAGCATCGGCATCGGTGCGGCGGCCGCCATCAAGCCGAGTTCTTCGCCGATGGTCTCGTGGGGCCCGAACCGGCTCGACCTGTTCGTGCTCGGCACCGACCGCGCCATGTACCACAAGTGGTGGAACGGCAGTGCCTGGGGGCCGTCCGTGAGCGGCTACGAAAGCCTGGGCGGGGTCTGCACCAGCGTGCCGCAGGCGGTGTCGTGGGGCGCCAACCGCCTCGACGTCTTCGTCACCGGCACCGACAGCGCGCTGTACCACAAGTGGTGGAACGGCAGCGCCTGGGGGCCGTCCGTGAGCGGCTACGAAAACATGGGCGGGATCTGCGTGGGCGAACCGCGCGTGGTGTCGTGGGGCCCGGACCGGCTCGACATCTTCGTCATCGGCACCGACCGCGCCCTGTATCACAAGGCCTGGACCGGCACGGCGTGGTGGCCCTCGGCCACCGGCTACGAGCGTCTGGGCGGGGTGTGCATGTCGGCGCCGCGCGCGGTGGCCTGGGGACCCGACCGGCTCGACGTCTTCGTCACCGGCACCGACGGCGCGCTGTACCACAAGTGGTGGAACGGCTCGGCCTGGGGCCCATCGGCGGACGGTTTCGAGCGCATGGGCGGGGTGTGCGTGGAGCAGGCCGAGGTGG
>CAMLHI010000339.1 GCA_946479705.1 uncultured Oxalobacteraceae bacterium | reverse complement strand
GCGATCTGCAGCACCCGCCCGAACTGATCGGCGAACTGCTCGATCAATTCCGCCAGGGCCACGATGTGGTCTATACCGTGCGCAAGGATACCGAGGCCATCAATCCGCTGCGCAAGCTGGCCGGCAATCTGTTCTACCGCGTGCTGGGCAAGCTGGCCACGGTGCCGATCAATGCCAACGCGGCCGACTTCCGCCTGATTTCCGCGCGGGTGGCGCGCACCCTGTCGACCAGCTTCCAGGAACGCAATATGTTCCTGCGCGGCCTGTTCTCCTGGATGGGCTACCGCCAGACCCAGGTCGAGTACGTGGCCGAGAAACGCTTTGCCGGGCAGTCGAAATATTCGTTCTCGAAAATGGTCCAGCTGGCCACGGCCGGGATCTTGTCCTTCAGCACCAAGCCCCTGCAGATGGGCATTTTTGTCGGCATGGGCTTTGCGGCCGTGGCCTTCCTGTTCATGGCCATCGCGGTCGGCAATTTCTTCATCGATCGGCAACTGCCCAGTGGCTGGACCACCATCGTGTCCCTGCTGCTGCTGTTTAACGGCGTGCTGCTGATCGTGCTGGGCACGGTCGGCGTGTACGTGGGCGCGATCTACGAGGAAGTCAAAGCCCGCCCGCGTTATATCGTCGAAGAAATCATCGCCCAGCAAGGCGCCGACGTGCCCGACGCCACGCCGCTCAAGAGCGCCGTGCGGACCTGAGTTACGGCAGTTCCGGCAGCGCGGCGCGCTGCCGGAACACCCACAGCTTCTGCATCACGAAGGAAGCGCCCACATACACCACGCCCGCCGCGATCTGGGCCACGTCCTTGTTCACCTTGAAATGGTGGATAAGCAGCATCAGCGCGCCCAGGTTCAGCAGGTAGGCCACCGCGAACACCAGCACGAAACGCAGCACTTCGGTATCGCGCCGCTGCGTGCTGTTGAAGGTGAAGCGGCGGTGCATCAGGTAGGAAATCGCCAGGCCCAGTGCGTAGCCGATCACATTGCTGGTCGCGGGACCCAGGCCGAGCAGGTACATGCAGGCAAAGATGATGGCGTAGCCGAGCAGCGTATTGGCCACGCCGACCAGAATGTATTTGGCCAGCTGGATCATGCCGTGCGCGTGGCCTGCACCCAGTACTGGCCGCCCAGCGGCAGCCAGCCCAGCTTGCGTTCGAGCGGCAGCAGGGCCGGCAGGCTGGGCGGAATGAACAGGCAGTATTCCCGGCATTCCACGCTCAGGCCGGCTTCGCGCAGGCGCCGTTGCAGTTCGGCCGGCTTGAGCAGGACCGCGTCGGCGTCGTAGGGGCAGGTCGACACGATGCGGCGCGTGACCGGGTTGTAGGGATTGTGCTCGAACACGAACAGGGTGCCGCCCGGCGAGAGGCGCTGGCGGATCGTGGCCGAGACCATGTCGCGCTGGGCCGGTGCAATGTGGTGAAACACGCCGGCCACGAAGATCACGTCGAACTGGCCCATGTCGCGCGCGCTGCCGTCGTCATGCAGGAACTCGACGTCGGGATTGTCGCGGCGTGCCGTCTCCAGGCTGGCCGGGGAAATATCCGAGCCGACGATGGCCGCGCCCGGAAAGGCTTTTTGCAGGAAGGGAATGTTGCGCCCGATGCCGCAGCCGAATTCCAGCACGCGCTGGACCGGGCGGGTGACGCGCTGGCGCACGATGTCGACCTTGTACTGGGCGAAATAGACTTCGCTGGACGAGAAAAACTGGGTTTTTTCTTTCAGCAGACGATTGTAGTCGTCGGTGTAATCATCGAAATCGACTGGTGCAGCCATGCGTGAAATACCCTCTCAATCAAACGTCGTGGTGGAACTCGAACCAGACCGCTGGAGGGGGTCGATACGAAGTGGCGAGAGCATAGGTCCTGCTTATCAGGGAGTCAAGCTTGCCCTGAATCGTGCGTCAGATTGCTGTCATTTTATCAACCTAGACTCCAGGTTTCATTTCGTTGGAGACAGTCATGAGCAAAACCTGGAATGTGGCGCTACTGTGCGTTGGCGCGCTGGCGGGCTGCGGCGACAATGCCGTCGTCACCCTGCCGGGTTCGCCAGCGACTTCCCCCTGGCCGAGATCCAGACCCTGGGCGGCATCGCGACCGACGCCGAGCGCCCGCAGCAATTCAACGGCAAGTACCGGATCGCCACGATCCAGGAAGTGATCGACATGATCAAGCAGAGCGGCAAGTCCATCGCCCTGTATCCCGAAACCAAGAACCCGAGCTATCACCGCCAGCTCGGCCTGCCGCTGGAAGACAAGCTGCTGGCCATGCTGAGCGCGGCCGGCTGGAACAGCAAGACGGCGCCGGTGTTCGTGCAATCGTTCGAGCCGGGCAGCCTGAAATACCTGCGCAGCAAGGGCGCGGCCATGCGCATGGTGCAATTGATCGATGCCGTGGCCACGGGAACGCCGGTGCCGTTATAGGTGTAGCGAACCGGCCTGCACGCGGCCCTCCGCTAGTGCTGCGTCCGCGCCCTCATCGAGCGCGTCAGGGTGGCGGCAGCGCGCTTTCAGCCCGGTAACGCGCCACGAAAGCAAGCAGCGCCTTCGAACGATAGCCTTGCGCCAGCGTCTTCAAGCGTTGCGCGAAAGGCATATAGGCCGGATCGAGTGCCGTCAGGTAGTCGGCCTGTTGACTGATCGTGAGCATGTTTCCGATCCGCGCCAATTGCCACAAGGTCTCGATCTCCGGGGCCGGCGGGATGACCAGACCGCCGCCTTCCTCGTCGTCGGGAACCGGCGCGTCTTGCGGCGCTTGCCCGGCATTCCAGCCCAGGGAGAGTTGCGTATCGATCGTGTTGAGCAGTACATCGTGGTCGACCGGCTTGGCGAGAAAGACGTCGGCGCCGGCCTCGCGGCATTTCAATTCATCGTCATGGCTGGCACTGGCGGTGACCACAATAATCGGAATCTTGCGCCATTCCGGCACGCGGCGGATGCGGCGCGTTGCCTCAAGACCATCCATGACGGGCATCATGACATCCATGACGATCAGCTCGGGCTTGAAGCTGTCGAGCATGGCCAGGCATTCCAGCCCGTTGCCGGCGCTGGCGACGACGAAGCCCAGCCCTTGCAGCAGATCCATCAACATCACACGGTTGCGCAGCATGTCGTCGACGATCAGCAAGCGCCGGCGCTTGCCTTCGAAGCCGGTGGTGGTCCGTAGCACCGGCAGGCTGGGCGCGCAACTGCTGGCGACCGGCACGGCCAGTTCGAACCAGAACCTGCTGCCCTCGCCCGGTTCGCTGGTGACGGCGATCTCGCCGCCCATCAGGTGCACCAGTTGCTGGCTGATGGCCAGGCCCAGGCCGGTGCCGCCCTCGCGCCGCGCCATCGTGCCCACTTGTTCGAATGGCTGGAACAGTTTGGCGATCTGTTGCGCGCTCATGCCGATGCCGCTGTCGGCCACCTCGAAGCGGATCCGCGCGCTGGCTTCGCCGGCCTGGACGGCGGGCCCGTCGGCGGGCGGCGCCAGCACCACCCGCAAGGAAACCGCGCCCGCATCGGTGAATTTGATGGCGTTGCCCAGCAGGTTGAGCAGCACCTGGCGCAAGCGCGTCTCGTCGATCGTCACCGCGTCCGGCAAATCGTCCGCCAGGTCGACGCTGAACAGCAAATCCTTCTCTTCCGCCTTGACGCGCATGATGTCCACCACCACCTGCAGGAAGCCGTCGAGACGGACCGCGGTCGGATACAGGACCATCTTGCCGGCCTCAACCCGTGCCAGGTCCAGGATGTCGTTGATGAGGGTGAGCAAATGCTGGCTGCT
>CAMLHI010000338.1 GCA_946479705.1 uncultured Oxalobacteraceae bacterium | reverse complement strand
TTCGAAGATCGAGAAGACCAGTGGTTTCAAGAATCTCGACAATGCCGCCGTCAAGGCGATCACCAACTGCAAGTTCAAACCTGGCACCAAGGATGGCGCAGTGGCGCAAACCTGGACCAAGGTGAACGACGTCTGGGCGCTCTGACAGCTCGAACTGCATCACATCTGGGGAAGAATGGTATGTCTACGAATAAGCGATTTCTGAGCGTCATGGTGGCCACCCTGGTCGCCGGCCTGACCCACGCGGCCGAAGTGCCGGCCGTGTTCGAGCCGGCCAAGTGCAAGGCCGAATATCCGAAGGCGTCGCTGATGAACGAGGAGCAGGGAACGGTCTCGATGTCCTTCCTGGTCAATCCGGACGGTACCGTGGCCGATTCCAAGCTGGAAAAAACCAGCGGCTTCAAGAACCTCGACAAGGCCGCCATCAAGTCGATCAGCGCCTGCAAGTTCAAGCCCGGCACCAAGGACGGCGCCCCGGCGCAGACCTGGACCAAGGTCGACTACGCCTGGAGGCTCGACTAGTTTTACCCATTCCCTCTGCTGTACCCAGCACCGGCGCCGCGCGCCGGTGCCACTCTGCATCACTTCGGAATGCTGCCTTCCACGCCCTGCACATACCAGTTCAGGGACGTCAACTCCTTCTGCGACAGAGTCGCCCCGGCGGCCAGCCTGACCTTGCCCTCCTGGTCCTTCAAGGGACCCTGGAAGGGATGGAAAGTCCCGTCCGCGATCGCTTTTTTCTTCGCCTCGAAGGCCTTGGCCGCATCGGCCGGCACCACGCTGTTCAGGGGCGACATGCGCACCATGTCTTCCTTGATGCCGCCTTTCACTTCGGCCGGCTTCCAGGTACCCGCCAGCACCGCCTTGGCCGTGTCGGTGTAGAAGCCGCCCCAGTGGTTGGTGGCCGCGGTCAGGTGGGCCTTGGGCGCGAACTTGCTCATGTCCGAATCCCAGCCGAAGCCGTACTTGCCTTTTTCCTGCGCCACCTGCAGCGTGGCGGGCGAATCGGTGTTCTGGCCCAGCACGTCGGCGCCCTGCGCGATCAGGGTCTCGGCGGCCTGGCGCTCCTTGGCCGGGTCGTACCAGGAATTGACCCACACCACGCGCGTCTTCACGGCCGGGTTGACGCTTTGCGCGCCCAGGGTGAACACATTGATGTTGCGGATGACTTCAGGAATCGGGAACGAGGCCACCACGCCCAGGGTATTGGACTTGGTCATCTTGCCGGCCACGACCCCGTCCAGGTAAGCGCCCTCGAACTGGCGCGTCTCGTAGTTGCCCAGGTTCTTGCCCATCTTGAAGCCGGTCGCGTGCATGAACACCACCTTGGGGAAAGCCTTGGCCACCTTCTCGGTCGGATTCATGTAGCCGAAGGAGGTGGTGAAGATCAGCTTATTGCCGTCGGTGGCCAGCTTGCGGATCACGCGCTCGGCATCGGCGCCTTCCGGCACGCTTTCGACGAAGGTGGACTTGACCTGGCCCGCGAGGTTCTTTTCCATTTCAAGGCGGCCCTGTTCATGCGCATAGGTCCAGCCGGCATCGCCCACCGGACCGACGTACACGAAAGCGACCTTGAGCGGCTCGGCCGCCTGAACGTGCAGGGCGGGCAGGGCGCACAGGCCAAGGGCCAGCGGCAGGGCAAGCAGGTGACGGCGTGACGGCATACGAACTCCTGAGTGGTTGGTTGTCCATGCAGTGTAGCAAGGGCCGCGCCAGCATGCACGGGCTCCGCACGCCGGCGCGCCCCGGGGTAGAATGCAGCGGCATACTGTTGAGATGGAGAAGCCATGATTCACAGCGAGCACCACCAAGGTGCACCGCGGTTGTTGCTGCGCGCCATTTCGAAGCGCTATCCCTCGGTGGTGGCCAACGACGCCATCGACCTGGAGGTGCGGCCCGGCGAGATCCACGCGCTGCTGGGCGAAAACGGCGCCGGCAAGAGCACCCTGATGAAGATCGTCTACGGCGTTGTGCGCCCCGATGCCGGCCAGGTCGAATGGGAAGGAAGCCTTGTGCACATTGGCTCGCCGGCCCAGGCGCGCCAGCTCGGCATCGGCATGGTGTTCCAGCATTTCGCGCTGTTCGAGACCCTGACCGTGGCCGAGAACATCGCGCTGGCGCTGGACGAGCGTATCGCGCCGGCCCAGCTGGCGCCGCGCATCCGCGCCGTCTCGGCCGAATACGGCCTGCCGCTGGAACCGGAACGGCTGGTGCACAGCATGTCGGTGGGCGAGCGCCAGCGCGTCGAGATCGTGCGCTGCCTGCTGCAGTCGCCGCGCCTGCTGATCATGGATGAACCCACCTCGGTGCTCACACCCGACGCCGTGCAGACTTTGTTCGGCGCGCTGCGCCGCCTCGCCGCCGAAGGCTGCAGCATCCTCTACATCAGCCACAAGCTCGACGAGATCCGCGAACTGTGCGACCGCGCCACCGTGCTGCGCGGCGGCCGCGTGGCCGGCCATGCGCTGCCGCGCCAGGAAAGCGCGCACTCGCTGGCCCAGCTCATGACCGGGGCCGAACTGCCCGAATGCCACCTCACGCCGCGCGAACCGGGCCCGGTGCGCCTCGCGCTCACGGGCCTCACCGTGCCCAGTCTCGACCCCTTCGGCACCACGCTGAGCGACATCGGCCTCGAGGTGCGCGCGGGCGAAATCGTCGGCATCGCCGGCATCTCCGGCAACGGCCAGCAGGAACTGATGCGCGCCATTTCGGGCGAAGCGCCGCACCGCCAGGCCGGCGCGGTCATGCTCGACGGCGCCGATGTGGCGCCGCTGGACGCGGCCGAACGGCGCGCGCGCGGCCTGTGCTTCGTGCCCGAAGAGCGGCTAGGGCGCGGCGCCGTGCCAGACCTGCCGCTGACCGCCAATGCGCTCCTGACCGGCTACGCCAGCGGCCTGGTACGGCGCGGCCTGATCGACACCAGGCTGGTACGCGACTTCGCCCGCAAGATCGTCACGCGCTTCCAGGTCAAGTGCGCCAGCGAGCACGCGGCCGCCGGCAGTCTCTCGGGCGGCAATCTGCAAAAGTTCATCGTCGGGCGCGAAATGCTGCTGCAGCCGAAAGTGCTGCTGCTGGCCCAGCCCACCTGGGGCGTCGATGTCGGCGCCGCCATGCTGATCCGCCAGGCCGCCATCGACCTGCGCGACCAGGGCGTGGCGGTGCTGGTCCTGTCGGAAGAATTGGAGGAACTGTTCATGATGTGCGACCGCATCGCCGTGCTGGCCGGCGGGCGCCTGTCGCCGGCCATGGCCACCGCGGACACCAGCCCGCGCGACGTCGGTGTGCTCATGAGCGGACAGCAGGGAGAGCGCCATGCTGCGGCTTGAAGCACGTCCCGAACCCTCGCGCGCCATGATGCTGGCCTCGCCCGTGATCGCCGCGCTGGCGATGCTGGCCAGCGGTTCGCTGCTGTTCCTGCTGCTCGGCCAGGAACCCCTGCATGCCTTCCGCGTGTTCTTCATCACCCCGGCCAGCAGCGCCTACGGCATTGGCGAACTGCTGCTCAAGGCCACCCCGCTGACCCTGTGCGGGGCCGGGCTGGCGCTGGCCTTTCGCGCCAACGTGGTCAACATCGGCGCCGAAGGGCAACTGGTGATGGGCGCGGTGGCAGCCGGCGCCATCGCCCTGTATGCGCCCGAGACGCTGGGGCCTTGGCTGCTGCCATTGATGCTGGTGGCGGGCGCACTGGCCGGCATGGCCTGGGCCGCCATACCCGCGCTGCTGCGCACGCGCTTTAACACCAGCGAAATCCTGGTCAGCCTGATGCTGGTCTA
>CAMLHI010000337.1 GCA_946479705.1 uncultured Oxalobacteraceae bacterium | reverse complement strand
CGTCCTTCGCCGCCGCCTTGCCCGGCTTCTTGCCGATACTTTGCTGCAGCAGCGCGACCAGGTCGATCACATTGCCGCTCGACGCGGGCGCCTTCTCCTTGCCCGGCATGGTGATGGTCTTGGTCTGGTGCGCCTTCACCTTTTCCTCGACGATCTTCATCACGTCGTCGCGGTAGGTGTCGTGGTACCGCTCCGGTTCCCAGTCCTCGCTCATGCCCTCGACCAGCGCCATGGCCATCTTGAGCTCCTTGTCCGAGAGGGCCGCCGCCTTCGAACTGGACGCGGGAATCTTCAATTCGCCCGCATCGCGGATCTCGTCGGCGAAGCGCAGCGTGTTGAGCACGATGGCATCGTCCACGCACACCAGCGCCGCCAGGTGCTGCTTGACGCGGATGACCACCGTGGCGATGCCGATCTTGCCGGTCTTCTTGAGCGTCTCGCGCAGCAGCGCGTAGACCTTGTCGCCGCCCTTGCCGGGCGCGAGGTAGTAGGGCTGCTCGTAATACAGCAGTGGCACGTCAGCGGCATCGACGAAGGCCAGGATATCGATGGTCTGCGTTGCCTCCACGTTGGCGCGGCGCAGGTCTTCATCCGACAGCACCACGTACTCGCCGCTGCTGTATTCGTAACCCTTGACGATGTCGTCCCAGCTCACTTCCTTGTCGTTGCCCTTGTTGTAGCGCTTGAAGCCGACCGGCGAAAAGTCGCGGCGGTCGAGCATGGTCAGGTCCAGCGCGTGCTCGCGCGTGGCCGGATACATCTCGACCGGAATGTGCACCAGGCCGAAGCTGATGGCGCCTTTCCACAAGCTGCGTCCCATCGCCGCTCCCTTCCTATTCGCCGACCGTGCCGGTCACCGGCAGCACCACCCCGGTGATGTAGCTCGAGCACACCGACGAGGCCAGGAACACGTACGCCGGCGACAGTTCTTCCGGCTGCGCCGGGCGCTTGTAAGTGGTGCTGGCGCCGAATTCGGCGATCTTGTCGGGCGACTGGTCGGCCGGATTGAGCGGGGTCCAGACCGGCCCCGGCGCCACCGCGTTGACGCGGATGCCGTCCTCGATCAGGCTGGCCGCCAGCGACATCGTGAACGCGTGGATGGCGCCCTTGGTGGCCGAATAGTCGAGCAGCTTGGCCGAGCCCTTGAGCCCCGTGACCGAACCGCTGTTGATGATGGCCGAGCCGCGCTTGAGGTAGGGCAGGGCAGCCTTGGCCATGTGGAAGTAGCCGTAGATATTGGTGCGCATGGTTTCGTCGAAGCGCTCTTCGGTCAGGTCGAGCAGGCTGCCCGCGTGCTCCTGGAAGGCCGCGTTATTGACCAGGATGTCGAGCCGCCCGAACTGCCGCACCACCTTGTCCACCGCATCCTTGCAGAAGGCCATGTCCTTGACGTCGCCGGCGATGGTCACGCAGCGCGCGCCCTCGGCTTCCACATAGCGTTTGGTTTCTTCGGCATCGTCATGCTCGTTCAGGTACAGCACCGCTACGTCGGCGCCTTCGCGCGCATACAGCACCGCCACCGCGCGCCCGATGCCCGAGTCGCCGCCGGTGACGATCGCCACCTGGCCTTCGAGCTTGCCGCTGCCCTTGTAGCCTTCGGCCAGGAAGCGCGGCTTGAGTTCCATCTGCGATTCGTGGCCCGGCTTGCTCAAGTGCTGCTGCGGCATCGGCGGCGCCGGCTGGGTGGCGGCGCCGGTCTGGATCGCGCCTTCGCTCTTTTGCTGGTTGCCGCCGGCATCCTTCTGGTCCTGGCGGCTTTGAATGGCGCGCTGCTGGTTCGCTACCTCATCGACGCCGCGCGCGTACTGGTTTTCCTCTGGTATCGCCATAATGAGCTCCTTTCGGTGAACAAGAAGTATTCGCGCCCTGGCGCCGGCCTACCGTGCGCTCCCACACACAGCGCATGGATTGGTGTTTGCGAGCTACGTGCTTTATGGCAAACTAGCCGGGCTATGCCAACAAAGGAGAGCTAATGTCGCAGCAGGTGGGGGTCTTTCTTAATCCGGTCGCACAGCGTCGCGTTGATTTTCAGAATCTGTGCGGCGCGCACTTCGACCGCCTGTTCCTGGCCGACGGCGCCGAGCAGGCCAGCGAGCTGCTGGCCCAGCAGCACACCGATCTGCTGGTGATCGACCTGGAACGCTTCGACCGCAGTTTCGATCTGGACGCGCTGGGTGCGCTGATTGCCCAGCGGGCCGGCGTGCGAACACTGCTGCTGTGCCCCTTTACCAGCTGCGGCTGGCTGCCCGACCTGCTGGCCTTCGGGCCGGCGGCCTACGCCATCACCCCGGTTGGCGACGATGAGTTGTGCGAGGCCGTGGCGCGCCAGCTTGCTGGCGCGGCCCTGCCGCAAGCCGACCTGCCGGCGTTGCTGGCCGCGCGCGACCGCCTGCAGGGTGCCCTCGGTGCGAGCGACGATACCGCCGGCGCGGCCGAGCAGATATGCGCTGCGCTGGACGGCTATGGCGGCGTGATGCAGGCGGCCCTGTTCCTGCGTGCCGGCGAGGGGGAGCTGTACCTGGCCGCTCAGCACTCCAGCAACAACTTCAACCTCGTGCAAATCCTCAACCGCAGCGACCGGCTGCTGCAGTCGCCGCTGCGCCATGTGCTGCCCGGCTTGCTGGCGGCTTGCTCCGGCGAGATGGCGCTGCTGGACGCGCCGGCCAAGGCGGGCGACCCGGAACTGGCCCTGACCCTGCTCGACCGCGGCGTCGAGATGATGCTCGGGGTGCCGCTGGGCGGCGAAGCCGGCGCGCTGTCCCTGATGTTCGGCGAACGCCGCCAGTTCGCACCCGAGGAAATCCGGGCCTTCGCCGCGCTGGCCCAGCTGGCCGGCACGGCGCTGGCCATGGAAGCGCTGCGGCGCGAGAACGGCCAGTTGCGCGGCCAGCTGGCGCACCTGGCCACGATCGACGCGCTCACCGGCGTGTGCAACCGCCGCCGCGGCGAACACTTGCTGGAGCAGGAAATCCGCCGCGCACGCCGCTACAAGGTGCCGGTGGCGCTGATCGCCTTCGATATCGACCGCTTCAAGGCCATCAACGACCAGTTCGGCCATCCGGTCGGCGACATGGCCCTGTGCACCCTGGCCGAAGTGACCCGCGGCACGCTGCGCGGCAGTGACGTCCTGGTGCGCTCGGGCGGCCAGGAGTTCCTTGTCATCGCCCCGCACACCAGCGCCATCGACGCCCTCAAGATGGCCGAGAAAATCCGCATGACCGTCGCCGAGACCGATATCCCTGGCTGCGACCGCATCACCGTCAGCCTCGGCGTGGCCCAGGTGGCCGACCAGGAAAGCGCGGATGCGCTGATGGTCCGGGTCAGCACCGCGCTGGCCCGTGCCAAGCGCGCGGGGCGCAACTGCGTCGAACTGGCGATGCTGTAAGCCGATGTTGCATTGGCTGAGGCAGTACCGGCGCGCCTGGCTGCCCGGCGACATTGGCGCCGGCGTGGTGGTCGCGCTGATGACCATCCCGCAGAGCATGGCCTACGCGCTGGTGGCCGGCCTGCCGCCGGTGGCGGGCCTGTACGGCAGCATCCTGCCGGCGCTGGCCTACGCGCTGTTCGGTTCGAGCATGGCGCAGTCGGTCGGCCCCGCCGCCATCACCTCCCTGATGACCGCCGCCACGCTGGCGCCGTTTGCCGTGTCCGGCTCCGCGCTGTACACGGTGCTGGCGGCGCAGTTGGCCTTCATGGCCGGCGCCGTGCTGCTGCTGTGCGCCTTGCTGCGGGTGGGCTTCCTGGCCAACTTCTTTTCGCGTCCGGTGATGAGCGGCTTCTCGTT
>CAMLHI010000336.1 GCA_946479705.1 uncultured Oxalobacteraceae bacterium | reverse complement strand
TGCCTGGCGCTGGCGCTGGCCGCAGGCGCCCCGGCCGCCCGCGCCGACGTCGTGATGATCGTCTCGGCCCATTCGGCCCTGGCGCCCTCGCTCGAACAGGTCTGCCAGGTCTTCCTCGGCAAGATCAAGACCCCCACGCCGATCACCCTGTCGGAACAGAATCCCGTGCGCGACGAGTTCTACAGCAAGGCTTGCAAAAAAGATCCGGCCCAGGTGCGCTCGATCTGGGGCAAGCTGATCTTCACCGGCACCGGCACCCCGCCCAAGGAAGTGGCCAGCAGCGGCGACATGAAGAAATCGGTCGCCGCCGATCCCCACAGCATTGGCTACATCGACAAAAAAGATGTCGACGCCAGCGTCAAAGTCATCGCCACCGCCACCGCCAACTAATTCCATCGGGACTACCATGAAAAAACTTACCCTTGCCCTCTTGATGGCAAGCGCGGGCGTGGCCAGCGCAGGCGACTTCACCGTGTCCGGCTTTGCCACGCTCACCGGCGGCAAGGCCATCGACGGCTGGGATGGCGCGCTGTACGACGCCGGCTGCCCCTGCTTCATCGGCAACTACGAACACGGCGCCGTCTACCAGCAAAACAAGTTCAGCTTCGCCAAGGAATCGCTGCTCGGCCTGCAAGGCAAATACCAGTTCAGCGACAAACTGTCCGGCACCCTGCAGGCGGTCTCGCACGCCTCGCGCGACGGCAAGCTCGACGTCGACTGGGCTTACCTGTCCTACGACGTGACGCCGGAGCTGACGGTCCAGGCCGGCCGCCGCCGCCTGCCGATCTATGCCTATTCCGACAGCGTCTACGTGGGCTACACCCTGCCCTGGGTGCGCGTGCCGCAGGATATCTATGGCTGGGAAGTGGGCGCCTACAACGGCGCCAACGTGTCCTACACCACCAGCCTGGGCGACTGGGCCGTGCGCGCCAACCTGTTCGCCGGCCAGGAGAGCACCAAGGACAACATCGAGATGCGCAACATCTACTACGGCCACAAGGTCGACGATGCCTGGCGCCACATCCTGGGCGGCTATCTGGACGTGTCGAACGACATCTTCGGCGCGCGCCTGATCTATATGCAGAACTCGATCGACACCAAGCTGTACGTGCCGGATACCGATCCGGAATACTCGATCGGGGTGCGCCAGCGCATCATCGGCCTGTCCGGCAGCATCGACTACCAGAACTGGATGGTGCGCGCCGAAGCGAACACCTTCCAGCGCCCCGCGCTCGATTTCACCTCGCGCAGCTTCACCGCCACCATCGGCTACCGCTGGGGCAAGTTCACCCCGCTGGTCGGCTATTCCTCGTACAAGGAAAAGATCACCGAGGCTTACACCGCGGCGCAGATCGACACCACCCGCTTTGCCGCCCTGCGCTGGGACTTCCGCAAGAACATGGACCTGAAGATCCAGTTCGACAAGGTGATCGACCGCAGCGCCTACGACTTCACCCACGACGCCAAGATGATCAGCGCGTCGCTGGACGTGATTTTCTAATCGGGGACAGGGTGCTAGAATACGGCACCGACCACCCCACCGTCGTCCGCGCGCGCGGACGACGGTCCCATCCATGGCCCGCCTGCCCCGACTCGTCCTTGCGCACCAGCCGCACCACATCATCCAGCAGGGTAATGACGGCCAGCTGATCTTCCGCGACAGCGACGATTACCAGCAATTCCTTCTGTGGCTGCGCGACAGCGCGCGCGAATTCAAGGTCGCCATCCATGCTTATGTGCTGATGCCGAACCACTTCCATTTGCTGGCCACGCCCGTCACCGACACGGGGCTGGCGCACATGATGCAAAGGCTGGGGCGCTACTACGTGCCGTGGTACAACGCGCGCCACCAGCGCAGCGGCAGCCTGTTCCAGGGCCGCTTCAAGACCTCGCTGATCGATGCCGAGGCTTACTTCATGAAATGCAGCCGCTTCGTGGAACTGAACGCGGTGCGCACCAGACTGGTGGCCGACCCGCTCGACTATCCCTGGTCGAGCTACCACCACCACGCCGGGATGCGGGTCGATCCGGTCATCACCGACCACGCCCTGTACTGGGCGCTGGGCAACACCCCCTTCCAGCGCGAAGCGGCCTACATCGAACTGGGGCGGCAAGCCTTGCCCGACGCCGAACACGCCCAGATCGAAGCGGCCGTGCTCAAGGGCTGGCCGCTGGCCTCCGACGCCTACAAGGCCCATCTACAGCACACCATCAAGCGCCAAGTGCTGCCGGCCAAGCGCGGCCGCCCCTTCAAGAAGCCCGATCCGCAGTAGCGGGCGCGGCAGCGCCATGCCGACTGCAAGGCCAGCGTAGGCCCAAGTGGGCGACTTTCCGTTGCGCATTATGTTTATTTTGCGCAACGCGCCCGATTGTTACTTTTCGAGGAAATTGAGCGGCAACATTAGCCTAAAATAATATTTTCCACACGGAAAATAATCTAGGTTGTCGCAAGCTCTTTGACGATAACGAGTCGACCACTTGACTGTGAAGGTAACAAATGAATTTAGCACACATGAATGTCTCGACGCGGCTGCAAATCGGCTTTGGCCTGGTGGCCGGTTTGCTGGCCATCCTCATCGTGCTCAGCCTGACACGCATGGCGGAAATCCGCGACCGCATGGGGGAAATCACCGAAGTCAACCAGGTGGAAACCAAGCTGGCCGCCACCATGGACTTGACCATCACGGAACGCGCGCTGGCCTTGCGCAACCTGATCCTGCTCAGCGATGACGATGAAATCGAGATCGAAGTCGCGCGGATCGCGGCACAGGGAAAGAAATATGCCGAGGCGGAACAGAAGCTGAGCAAGATGTTTAGCACGCTGGCCTCGACGGCCCCGGAAGAAACCGAGCTCCTGGGCCAGATCCGCCAGCAGGCCGCCACCGCCGCGCCCTTCATTGCCCGCGCCCAGGCCCTGGCGCTGGAAAAGAAGGGCGACGACGCCTACAAGCTGCTGCGCATGGAGTTCCGCCCCGTGCAAAAGAAATGGTGGGAGCTGGTGCGCAAGCTGATGGCGCTGGAAGAAACGCAAAACGGCGAGGCGACCGCCGCGGCCGCGAAGACCTATGCCAATGCGCGCAATTTGTTGATGCTGTTCGGCGCCCTGTCGCTGCTGATCAGTGCGGTTGCCACCGTGGTGATTACCCGCAGCCTCGTCAAGCAGCTCGGCTGCGAGCCGGCCGCCGCGGTCGCGATCGCCGGGCAGATTGCCGCCGGCAATCTCACCGGCAGCATCGAGGTCCAGCCCAACGACGACAGCAGCCTGCTGTTCGCGATGCGAGCCATGCGCGACAGCCTGGCCAACATCGTCAGCCAAGTGCATGTCAGCACGGATGCGATCGCCACAGCCTCGGGCCAGATCGCCGCGGGCAATCAAGATCTCTCATCGCGCACCGAGGAACAGGCCAGTTCGCTGGAAGAGACCGCCTCGTCCATGGAAGAATTGACCACGACCGTCAAACAGAATGCCGACGATGCGCGCCAGGCCAACGACCTGGTGCAGTCGGCCTCGGATGTGGCGGGGCAAGGCGGCCAGGTGGTGACGAAGGTGGTCGAGACGATGGCGGCGATCGACCAGTCGGCCAAGAAAATTGTCGACATCATCGGCGTCATCGACGGCATCGCCTTCCAGACCAATATCCTGGCCTTGAACGCGGCGGTGGAAGCGGCGCGCGCGGGCGAGCAGGGCCGGGGCTTTGCCGTGGTCGCGACCGAGGTGCGCAGTCTGGCGCAGCGCTCGGCCGCCGCGGCCAAGGAAATCAAGGGCTTGATCGGCGACTCGGTCGAAA
>CAMLHI010000335.1 GCA_946479705.1 uncultured Oxalobacteraceae bacterium | reverse complement strand
CGCGCGCATACACCAGCTTCTTGCCGTGCACGATGGCCAGCGAGGCGTTGAACACGGGCGAATCGCGCATGGCTTTCTTGACCACGGCGTCGATGGCGGCGCTGGTGGTGGGGCCGACCGGCGTGTACACCTGCGGCAGCGGATCTTCGCGCTTGGCGAACACGGCGGTGTAGCGGGTGTCGTCGCCGCTGCCGCCGCCCTGCACGCTCAGGGGGAAGTAAGCCTTCGCGGTCCAGGTGTCGAATTCGGTTTGATATTGCGCGGCGCTCATGCCGTGGCGCGCCACCCAGGGGCCGATATCGTTGTGGACGAACAGCGAGAAGAAGCGTCCGGCGCCATTGGTGGCCACCTGCGCGGGACGGCACCAGCCGGCCGCCTGGGCGTTGAAGCGGGCCTGGTACTGCTCGCCGGTTTCGTTCACGCCGTCGGCGTTCCACACGGTTTTCCCAGTGTTGGGCACCCAGATGGCCGCATAGCGCGGGTTGGCGGCATCACCGTACAGGGCTACCGACTGCAGCACCAGGTTGTCGGCGTGCGCCATCTTGTTCACGCCCTGGATCGATTCCAGGTCGCTGTCGGCGCCGGAGCGCAGGCCGAAGCGGGTCAGGGCGATCGGCGACTGCGGCTGGAACACCACGGCAAAGCGCGGATCGGCGCCGCTGCCGGTGGCCGCCACCATCACAGGGCCGTAGCCCAGCTTGGCCTGTTCGTCGAACTTCTTCTGGAATTCCGCGGCCGTCAGCAGCGGCCAGTCGCGTTGCGCCACCACGACCGGGCGCTTGATCATCACGGCGGTGTAGCGCGGCGAGGCGCTGGTGCCGTGGATGCTGAGCGACAGGAAGCGGTAGCCGTTCTTGGCCGCGTTGTCGCGCAGGGTGATGTGGTCGTCGAAAGTCTTGCCGTGCCATGCGGTGATGCTTGCCATACGTCCTCCTTCAGGATTGTTTTAGGGTGAGTCCCGCCCGCACGGCCGCATGGCCGCGCACGGTTTTTCCGGGGCGGGGCTGCTGGTCTTGTCCAGGTCGGTCAGCAGCAGAGGACGTAGTCTATCCCGCAAGCCTGAAGGTCATTTCTTACTTTTTTACTAAAATTCAGGACACAGTTTTTTGAGGTGTTACTTCGGAGAATGTGACATTTCCGCACCGCGCAAGGCGAACGGCACTGCCCGCGCCCAGCGGTTGGACGACAGCGAAAACGTCAGCGCGCGCACCTGGTGGTACCAGCCGGCCGGCACGTACAGCATGTCGCCGGGGTTGACGATGCACTCGACCAGGCTGGCCTGGCGTGCCAGGGGAAAGCGCTCGAAATCCGGCGCTTCCGGATCGAAGGGGGAACCGAACAGGATGGCGTTGGCTTCCTTCGGATACAGGAAGCGGTCGTGGTGCGGCGGCGCCAGGAAGATCCGTTTCGTCCCCCAGACCTGCGCGAAGATATTGTCGTCGTAGTCGCAATGCAGCGGCGTGACGGTGCCGGCGGGGCCGAGCCAGAAGCGCGGCGGGCCCATCTTGTCCAGGTAGGCCGGCCAGTGGCACATTTGGTTCAGTTCGCGCAGTTCCAGGTTGCCCAGGTAGGGCGGCAGCTCGTGCTTGCCAGTGTCGATCAGTTCGAGATACTCGAGCATCGACATGTCCTGCATGGCGCGGTCGGGCGCGAAGGCGGTGTTGATGTAGTCGCCCACCCGCGCGCGCACCGGCAGGTGGCTGAAGCGCTCGCGCAGGATCCGCGGCGTGAAGCCGCACAGCGGCCAGCGCTCGACCAGGCCAGTGATCAGGAAGGGCAGGCCCAGCTCGGCGCGTGCGCGAAAGAGCGCGGTATCGGGCGCGCCGATGCGCGGCACCTCCGTGATGTGCGGCAGGCTGGCGCTGGCGCGCCTGATCGCTTCGCGCATCGCGTCGATCGAGGCGACCCCGCGTACCTGCGCGTCCTTCTGTTCGCGCGCCTGCTTTTTTGCGATGGCTTCTTCAGGCGACCCGAATGCCGACGCAGGCCTGGGCGGCAGGCGCGGCGCCGGATTTTTCTCTCTTGGCATAGTTCCTTGCGATTCGTGACACGGCGTCAGCCTCGGCGCCGTCTACCGCCGGCCCGGCAGGGCGATACTGCGCCTGTCCAGGTCGGCAAAGATGCAATTGTCGCGCTTTTTGGCGCTGAACACACCTTCGATGGATACGCTATCCGTGGAACTCGTTCTTGCAGCGCGGGTCCCAACGTCGATCCACGCCCGTTAAATCGTCGCGCGGCGTGCCATTGTCCGTAAAGCGCCACGCGCAATAGCCGTACTGGAACCAGCGAAGGAAAGGCGTGCGGCACATTCCGGACAGTTCTTCCCTGGTGTGGTGCCAGTGTGGCGGAATGAGGGCGAAAAACAGGTCGTTGGCGATGCGCCTGGTGCGCAATCGACACGACAGCAGTGCGTGACGCAGCTGGCCACGCGGTGCGATCCCGTCGATGTCGGGATGGGACCACAGGTAGCGCACGCCCTGAAGGGCTTGCCCCAGGTTGAGCGCGAAATGCTTCAGGTATTCCTCGATCCAGTTCAGCATCGGCGCCTGCAGGTAGATGACCGGGCAAGCGCCGCGGCAAGCAGGAACAATCCTGTGCCGCACAGGGCCAGTGCGATGGCCCCTTTCCTGCACCGCCGTGGCCATGTCCGTTGCGCGCCGCGCCCGTCATCGCCAAGGCGTGCCGACATCAGAAGTGGAAGCGCACGCCCAGCGAGAGCATGTTGCCCTTGATGGTGCTGTCGCCACGGAGCTGCTGCGTCAGGCCACCGGCGTATTCGCTGTACAGCTTGCCGTAATCCTCATACTCGATCACCAGCGAAACCTGCTTGCTGACCGCCCATGAGGCGCCCACGCCAAGCAGCGCCGAGGTCCGGTTGCTGCCACTGCCAAAGGACAGCGTGGAATGCGTGTGCACCGCGCCCAGCTTGGCGTACAGCTTGACTTCCGCGCTGAGCGGCAGCGAGGCGGTACCGGCGAGATAGTAGGACCGGGGATTGACCACCACCCGGACGCCGCTGCGGGGCAGCACCGCCTTGTCCAGGTCGACATAGCCGCCTTCCAGGCCAAAGATTTCGTTAAATTGGTAGCCGCCGAATACTTTGTAGGCGGTAGAGGTATCTTTGATCGAATAAGCGCCGCTGATATCTACCTTGGTTTTCCCGCTGCCCAGGCTGGCGCCGACGTAGGCATCGGCGGCCGAGGCGGTAAACGGGGCGAGGACGGCGGCGGCGATCAGGGCAAGCAGGAGCGGCTTTTTCATGCAATATCCTTTTTCAAGAGAGGGGGGAAGCGTATTGTACAAGCGACGCAACGTTTTTAGATAGTTAACAATTCTGAGGGCTGGTGCACGTGACGCTTGACTGACCCATAACCGTATGGCTATACTTTATCCATAGCCAAGCAGTTATGGATTCAAAAATGACCAACCCGCATGACGTTCTCTTCAGGACACTGGCCGACCCCACCCGGCGGGCCATCTTCGAAAAACTGTGCCGTGAAGGCGAGCAGACGGTGGGGGCGCTGACGGCCCATGCCGGCATCTCGCAGCCGGCCGTGTCGAAGCACCTGGGCCTGCTGAAACAGGCCGGCCTGGTGCGCGACCGGCGCGATGGCCGCCAGACGCACTATGGCGCGCAATTGAGCGAACTTGCCCCGCTGACCGACTGGGCAAACCAAATGACCCGGTTCTGGGAGAGCCGGTTTGACGACCTGGAGGATCTTTTGAAAAGGATGGACCATTGACGTCCTCCCCTCCCTAAAGGAAGGGAATTCCTACTGCTAGCGTCGCACGTC
>CAMLHI010000334.1 GCA_946479705.1 uncultured Oxalobacteraceae bacterium | reverse complement strand
ATGCCGGCCGGGTTGCCGAGCAGCGCGTACAGCAGGCAGGCCAGTAGCGGCATGCCCAGCCCGAGCGCCCAGGCATACCCGCGCCGTACCCTCCCTTGGACCAGCAGGGGCGGCAGCACGAACGACAGCGATAGCGCCAGCATCAACGCGGCGATGACAAAAAATTGACTCATTCCGTTTCCTCCTCGTCGGCGCCGAGCGGCCGCGTATTCCCGAACAGTAGCGCCAGTCCCCCGGCCAGCAGCAGCGCCGGACCGCACCACAGCAGCCACGTGAGCGGCTTGAACGGCGGCCGGTACAGCACGAAATCGCCGTAGCGCCGCACCATAAAGTCCGCCACGTCCTGTTCCGAGCGGCCCGCCGCCAGCTGCTGGCGCACCTCGGCCTTGAGCTGGTGCGCCAGCGGCGCGCTCGATTCGCCGATGGTCTGGTTTTGGCAGACCAGGCAGCGCAGCTGGGCGGACAGCCGCTCGACCTGTTCGTCGAGCGCGTCGGCGTGCGCCTGCAGTGCGCACAGGTACAGCAAAATGAGCAGCTTACGCACGATTGAGCTCCTTGAGCAGCGGCAGCAGCTTTTCCTCGATGACCTTGCGCGTCAGCGGTCCGATGAACTTGTAGCGGATGGTACCGGCGCGGTCCACCACGAAGGTCTCGGGCACGCCGTAGACGCCGTAGTCGATGCCCACGCGGCCATCCTGGTCGTAGGCCGAGGCCAGGTAGGGGTTGCCGAATTCGGCCAGCCAGCGCTGGCTGTCCTCGCGCCGGTCGGTGTAGTTCAGGCCGACGATCGGCACCGCGCCCGCGCGTGCCAGCTCCAGCAGCACCGGGTGCTCGGCGCGGCAGGGCGCGCACCACGACGCCCACACGTTCAGCAGCCACACCTTGCCGCGCATCGCATCCGGCGAAAAGCGCTGCGCCGCGTCGTCCACGCGCGGCAGCGCGAAGGACGGTGCCGCCTGACCGACCAGCGGCGACGGCACTTCCTGCGGCTTGAGATGCAGGCCCACGCCGAGCACCGCCACCAGCGCGGCGAACACCCCCAATGGAATCGACCAGGCCTTCATGCCGCCTCCTGGCGCTGCAGGGGCGCCAACGTGCCGGCCGGTGCGGCAACACGTGCGCGCTGGCGGTAGCGCCTGTCCGCGGCCGCCAGCAGCCCACCGGCCGCGATCATCAGGCAGCCGGCCCAGATCCAGCCCATGCAGGGCTTGTGCTGCAGGCGCAGGGTCCAGGCACCGTCCTTGCCGGCTTCGCCCAGCGCCAGATACAGGTCGCGCGTGAAGCCGCGGTCGATGGCCGCTTCCGTCATCGGCATCTGCTGGACCTGGTAGATGCGCTTCTCCGGGTGCAGCAGCGTGAGCGTGCCGTCCGGCGCGCGCGCTTCGAAGGTGGCGCGCGCGCCGAGGTAGTTGCGGCCATCGGCCCGTTCCAGCGCCGTGAAGCGCAGCCGGTAGCTGCCGGCGCTGCGCTCCTCGCCCACGCCCATGCGCAGCTCGTGCGTACTTTCGCCCTGCTTGACCAGCGCCACGCCCAGCGTGAACACGGCGATGCCGGCATGCGCGGCGATCATGCCCCAGTAGCCGGCCGGCTGGCGGCGCAGGCGGCGCGCCAGCGAACCGTCGGCCGTGGCGAGCCGCTGCCATACGTGCGCCAGGGTCGTGAGCAGCACCCACAGCGCCAGCGCCAATGCCGCTGCGGCCATTGCCGAGGTGCGCCACGCCAGCAGGGCCGCCAGCAGGCCGGCCAGCGCCAGTGCGGCGGGCGCGCGCAGGCGCACGGCGGCGTCGCGCCAGGCCGCGCGCTTCCAGGCCACGAACGGCCCCGCCCCCAGCAGCGCCAGCGTGGCCAGCATCAGCGGCGCGAACACCGCATCGAAGTAAGGCGGTCCGACCGATATCTTGCCCAGCCCGAGCGCATCGAGCACCAGCGGATAGAGCGTCCCGAGCAGCACCGTGCCGGCGGCGCTGGCCAGCAGCACGTTGTTGACCAGCAGGAGCGATTCGCGCGAGAACAGCGCGAAGCGCGCGCCGGAACGCAGCGCCGGCGCGCGCCAGGCGAACAGCAGCAGCGCCCCGCCGATGACCAGCGCCAGGAACACCAGGATGAACAAGCCGCGGCGCGGATCGGTGGCGAAGGCATGCACCGATGTCAGCACGCCCGAGCGCACCAGGAAGGTCCCCAGCAGCGACAGCGAAAACGCCAGGATCGCCAGCAGTACGGTCCAGGTGCGAAAGCCGCCGCGCTGCTCCGCCACGGCCAGCGAGTGAATCAGCGCGGTGCCGACCAGCCAGGGCATGAAGGAGGCATTCTCCACCGCGTCCCAGAACCACCAGCCGCCCCAGCCCAATTCGTAATACGCCCAGAAGCTGCCGAGGAAGATCCCCAGCGTGAGAAAGCCCCAGGCGGTCAGTGTCCATGGCCGCGACCAGCGCGCCCACGCCGCATCGAGCTGGCCGCCCAGCAGCGCGGCGATGGCAAAGGCGAACGCCACCGAAAAGCCCACGTAGCCCATGTACAGCAGCGGCGGATGGAAGATCATGCCGGCGTCCTGCAGCAGCGGATTGAGGTCGGCGCCGTCCGGCGCGGCCGGCAACTGGCGCTCGAACGGGCTCGAAGCGAACAGCATGAACAGCAGAAAGCCGGCGCTGACCAGGCCCATCACCGCCAGCACCCGCGCCACGACCTCGCCGGGCAGACGGCCGCTCGCGCGCGTCACGGCGAAGGTCCACAGCGCCAGGATCTGCACCCACAGCAGCAGCGAGCCCTCGTGCCCGCCCCAGGTGGCGGCCACGCGGTAGTACAGCGGCAGATGCGAGTTGGAATTGGCGGCCACGTAGGCAACCGAAAAGTCGTTGGTCGCGAATGCGGCAACCAGGCAGCCGAAGGCGAAGGTGACGAACAGGCCTTGCCCGCGCGCCGCGCCGCGCGCCAGCGCCATCAGCGCCGCATCGCCACGCCACGCGCCCACCAGCGGCAGCGTGCCCTGGACCAGAGCCAGGCCGAGCGCGAGCATCAGCGCGAAATGTCCCAGTTCAGCCGTCATCGCGCCGGCCCCGCCACCCGCTTGCCCTGCGCGAGCGCATACGCCGCTTCCGGCGGCATGTAGTTCTCGTCGTGCTTGGCCAGCACTTCGTCGGCGATGAAGCGTCCGTCCGCACCCAACCTGCCCTGGGCGACCACGCCCTTGCCCTCCTTGAACAGGTCCGGCAGGATGCCGCTGTAGTGCACCGTCAGGCGCTGCGCCATGTCGGTAACGATGAAGCGCACTGCCACCCCATCGGCGGCGCGCACCAGGCTGCCCTGCTCGACCATCCCGCCCAGGCGCAGGCGCTGGCCGTGTGGCGCCTCGCCCGCGAGCACTTGAGTGGGGGTGAAGAAGAACACCAGGTTCTGGCGGAACGCCGACAGGATCAGCCACGCGGCCACGCCGAGCGCGGCCAGCGACGCGCCGACCATCGCCATGCGCCTTGCGCGCGGCCTCATGGCTTACCCCCGGCGCGGCGCAGGCGCGCCCTGAGCGTCAGTTGTTCGGCCAGCAGCGCCAGTACCAGGGCGCCGTACGCGCTCCACACGTAGCGGCCGTAGCCGCCCATGGCGAAAAATTCGACGGCGCCGTTCATGCGCTTTTCTCCAGATAGGCGCGCACCCAGTCGGTGTGGCGCTCGCGTTCGAGCACGATGGCGCGCAGGCGCATCATGGCGCTGGCGATGCAGTAGGCCCACAGCGCGCAGGTGGTCAGGAGCATCCCCGCCAGCATCACCGTGACCATGCTGGGCGCGCTGGTGAGCGACACCGAGGCGCCCTGGTGCAGGGTGTTCCACCAGCGTACCGAGCCA
>CAMLHI010000333.1 GCA_946479705.1 uncultured Oxalobacteraceae bacterium | reverse complement strand
GGTTTGCCCCTACTACCTGGGCAGCGAAATGGCGCGCTGGAGCGACCTGATCGTCGGCGACTACAACTATTACTTCGACCTGGGCGCCATGCTCTACGGCCTGACCCTGAGCCACCAGTGGAAAGTGAGCGTGCTGGCCGACGAGGCGCACAATCTGGTGTCACGCGCACGTTCCATGTTCAGCGCCGAACTCGATCGCGACAGCCTGCGCGCGGCACGCGCGTCCGCCCCTGCATTGCTGAAAAAGGAGTTCGACCGCATTCGCCGGGCTTGGCCGGAGCATGCCGCCGCGCCTTACGCGGTGCTCGGCGCGCCTCCTGAAAACTTGCTCGGCGCGCTGAAAACGGCGACCGGCGCCGTGACAGATTTCCTCGCCGAACAAGGTGGCCTGATCGATCCGGCCCTGCAGCGCTTTTATTTCGACGCCCTGCATTTCCTGCGTCTGAGCGAGAGTTTCGGCGACCATTCGCTGTGCGATATCAGCGTGCACGATATCAAGCGCTCGACGGTCTGCATCCGCAATCTGATTCCCGCGCCATTTCTCAAGCCGCGCTTTGGCGTGGCCCACAGCGTGGCGCTGTTTTCCGCCACTCTCAGCCCGTGGCAATACGTCGCCGATATGCTGGGACTTCCCGAGAATGCCGCGTGGGTCGATATCGCCTCGCCCTTCGCGGCCGACCAGTTGGAAGTGCACGTGGTGCGCGATATTTCGACGCGTTTCCAGCACCGTGCCCGTTCGGCCGCGCCGATTGCCGACTTGATCGCGCGCCAGTTTCACGCGCAGCCCGGCAATTACCTGGCATTTTTCAGCAGCTTCGATTATCTGGAACAGGTCGCCGAGGCCTTCGAACGCGTCCGCCCGGATATTCCGGCATGGCGCCAGCCGCGCCGCATGAACGAAAGCGAGCGCACCGAGTTTCTCGCCCGCTTTACACATGAAAGCCGCGGCATCGGCTTTGCGGTACTTGGCGGAGCCTTTGGCGAAGGCATCGATCTGCCGGGTGCACGCCTGATTGGCGCGTTTATCGCCACGCTCGGCCTGCCGCAGATTAATCCCGTTAACGAGCAGCTGCGCGAACGCATGGAACAGCGTTTCGGCGCCGGCTACGACTACACCTATTTGTATCCCGGCTTGCAGAAAGTGGTACAGGCGGCTGGCCGGGTGATTCGCAGCGAAAACGATCGCGGCGTGGTCTACCTGATCGACGACCGTTTCGACCAGCCTGCCGTGCGCGCCCTGCTGCCGCGCTGGTGGCGGATCGACCGCATTGCCACCCGGGCCGCCTAACGCAGCAAGTGACGGATTTTCTGAAAGCCGCTGCGGCTGACCGGAACGCGGCTGCCATCGGTGAGCACGGCGGCATGGCTGTCGCGCCCCTGTTCGATCCGGCTGATGCAGGCCAGATTGACCAGGAAGGAGCGGTGCACGCGCGCGAAACAGGCCGGATCGAGCTGGCCTTCCAGATCCGACAGGCGCTGGTTCTTCAAATACGATTTCCCATCCGCCTTGATGGCCACATAATCGTCCTGGGCTTCCACCGACACGATGGCGCCGGTGGGAATGACGTGAATGCGCCCGCCATCGCGGATCGCCACCCGTTCCAGCGGTTTGCCGCGCAATGCCGGTTCGGCCAATACCGCATCGATGGCCGCGCCATTGCTGGCGGTATGGCGCGCATGCGCGAGCGCTTCATCGAGGCGCTGCTGGCTGAAAGGCTTGAGCAGATAATCGACCGCATGCACCTCGAAGGCCTTCACGGCATATTGATCGTAGGCCGTCACGAAGATATAACGCGCCTCGCGCCCGGCCAGTTCCAGTACCTCGAAACCAGTCAGCTTGGGCATTTGAATATCGAGAAAGACCAGATCCGGCCGCAGTTCCGCGATCGCCTTGACCGCCTCGAAACCATTGGCGCATTCGGCCACGATCTCGATATCGCCATGCCGGGCCAGGAACTCGCGCAGCACGGCGCGGGCCAATTCCTCGTCATCGACAATGATTACTCGCATCCTGGCTCCAGGGTATGGGCGGGCAAGGTCAGTTCCACCCGAAAGCTGGCATCGGTCCGGCTCCAGTGCACGCTGGCTTCATGGCCATGCGCCACCGCCAGGCGCTGGCGCACATTGATCAAGCCGATGCCGGATGTATCGACCGGCCCAATATCGCCATCGATGGCGTTTTCGACCGCAATATGCAGGCGCGAACCGATCCGCCGTGCGCGAATGGCAATCAGGCCGCCCTCGCTCAATTGCCCCAATCCGTGTTTGACCGCATTTTCCACCAACGGTTGCAAAATCATCGGCGGTACCAGGCAGGCCGCGGCCTCGGTGCCAATCTCGATGACCGTTTGCAGGCGCGCGCCAAAACGCACCTGCTCGATGGCCAGGAAGCGCCTGGCCAGATCGGCTTCGGCCGCCAGTGTCACGTCCTGCCTGGCATCGAGCCTGAGCGTCAGGCGGAAGAAATCGGCCAGCTGCAAGGTCATGGCGCGCGCCCGCGCCGCATCGATCGAGGTTAATGCACTGATCGAATTGAGACTGTTGAACAGAAAATGCGGATCGATCTGGGTACGCAGCATGCGCAGATCGGCTTCACGCGCAGCCAGGGCCGCTTCCAGTTCACGCCGTTCGGCTGCGCGTGCGCGCTCGAATTCGATCGCCAGATAATGGCCGACGGCGCTCAGACAATACAGGATGGTCCCAAGCGCAAACACCATCGCGCGCAGCGGCGGCGCAAAGACGATACCGCCATCGTCCGCCGATACGCCATTCCAGCCGATCGCCAGTCCGGCCAGCAGCAAGCCAGCCACGATCGCCGCCAGCAAGAACACCGCCACGATGGCGCTGGTACGGCGTTCGGTCAACGGATACGCACGGCACAGATAATAGGCCGAGAAACCCGACGCCACGCCATACAGCACCGTCACCGGCACGGCAAACCAGATGGCCTGACTCCAGCCGGCGCCCGCCGCCGCCACGATCATGGCGGCGAATATCAGCCCGAGCAACAGCCATGCGAGCAAGTACAGGATGGCGCCGCGCCGGCGCGATAATCCGGCTGACATCAGTTTCGCACTTCGACGCCGCCCATGATGGCATAGCCCTTGACCACCAGCCGTTTCGAGCCGTCCGGCGGACGCACGGTCTTTTCCTCGAATCCGCCCATGAATGGCGCGCCCTGCAGCACGACGGTCCAGTCGGGCGGACATTTGATGACGATGCCGCCCATGGCCGCAAACACGTTAATCACGACTTCGCCCTGGATCGAACAATCGCGCAGATCGAGATTGCAGCCGCCCATGATGGCGGTGATTTCGCCGCCCTGGAAATTGGGCGCGGTCAGGCGCCGCTGGAAGCTGCCGACAATCGCAGTCGCTTCGACAAAGGAATCGTCATCGGATTTCACTTCTCCCCGCACCGCGGCGCGGCGCGTCAGGGCGCGGTAAATGACCGAGCCGCCGAACAGGATCAAGAGCGCCGGCCACACCATGCGCCATTGAAAATACAGCAGCCCCAGCTTATTCAGGATCAGCAGGGCCCCAGCCGCAATGAGCAGCGCGCCGACCATGGCGCCATTCGAGGAGCGCGTATCGAGCAGCTTTACCACGCCCAATACCAGCAGCACCGAAGGCCAGAACGAGACCACGCGCTGGAAATGCAGTACGTTGAAGGTATCGAGCATGAACAGCACGCCCAGCGCCACCACCATCAGGCCCAGCACCACCTGGCCGGCCATGCTGCGACCGTAGCGATTACTTTTCATGGCGGTCCTCCCCGTTCGGCGCGAAGCGCGACCGGATCATCGGTTCGATCGCGATTTTCACGCCGATGGCGATGA
>CAMLHI010000332.1 GCA_946479705.1 uncultured Oxalobacteraceae bacterium | reverse complement strand
CCGCGGCCGCGCCGGCGCGCGAGGCCGTGCCGGCCAAGCCGCCGGCAGCGCAGGCAGCGCAGGCGGCGCCGCCGCGGCACCGCTTCGGCAGCGCGCTGGCGCCCGAGCAGCTGGGTATGGCGCGCGGCGGCACCGATACCGTCACCACCGAGGCCACGCTCAGCGGCGCGGTAGCCGGCAATACCGCGGTCAATGTTCAGACGGGCGCCAATGTCATCGATAGCGGTTCCTTCGCCAATGCCAGCGGCATGCCGGTGGTGATCCAGAACAGCGGGGCCAACGTGCTGATCCAGAACGCGACCGTGATCAACCTGCAGCTCAAATGAACAGCGTGCGCGCCCTGCTGTCCTGTGTCCTGCTGGCGCTGGCCGGCGCGGCCGGGGCGCTCGAGATCGCCGCCGGCGGCGCCCCCGTGGGCCTGCCGATCCATAGCCTCAAGCAGGTGCGTTTCCAGGCCACCTTGCGCCAGCAGTACGATTTTTCCTGCGGCTCGGCGGCGCTGGCTACCCTGCTGAGCCACCACTACGGCTCGCCGACCGGGGAAGCGGCCATTTTCGAACAGATGTACCGCGACGGCGATCACGCCAAGATCCGGCGCGAAGGCTTTTCCCTATTCGACATGAAAAAATATCTCGCCACGCGCGGCTTCGGCGCCGACGGCTTCCAGCAACCGCTGGCCAAGCTGGCCGAAGCCGGGCTGCCGGCCATCGTGCTCATCACCGAAAAGGGCTTTCAGCACTTCGTGGTGATCAAGGGGCTGGCCCACGGCCGCGTGCTGCTGGGCGACCCCGCCAGCGGCACCCGCAGCATGTCGCTGGAACACTTCCACGAGGTCTGGCGCGGCCAGCTGCTGTTCGTGATTCACCAATACCCCGGCACGGTCCGGTTCAACGCCGCGGCCGACTGGGTGGCGGCCCCGCACGCCCCGCTCGGCGCCGGGATCGCGCGCGACGGCCTCGACCTGGTCACCCGCGCGGTGCACGGGCCGGGCGATTTCTAGGAGAGCGAGATGCGCTGGAGTCACCTGCTTGTATGGGCTTGCGCGGCGGCGCTGGCGCGCGTTGGCGCGGCCGCTCCGCCGGCCGGCTGGGAAGCGCTGCCGGAGGCGACGCTGGAAGCCCAGCGCGGCGGCTTTACCACCGCCGGCGGACTCGAACTGTCGCTGGGCATCGAGCGCCTGGTCAGCATCAACGGGACCGTGGTGGCGCATACCGAGCTGCGCATCGAGGACCTGCGCGCGCTCAGCGGCGAGCAGGCCGGTCTGGCCCGCAGCGCGCTGGGCGGGCTGCAGCTGGTGCAGAATGGCGCCAACAACCGATACTTCGGCAGCCTCGACCAGACTGCCGGCACGCTGGTGCAAAACAGCCTGGACAACCAGACCATCCGCAGCCAGACCCTGATCAGTACCAGCGTCAACAGTTTGTCCTTGCTGAAGGACATGAATTTCAACGACACGCTGCGCACTGCCGCCCTGGCTGGCATCGGCGCGCGCTGACTCACCGGGAGCCCCCATGCACCGATCTATCGTCCTTCGTTGCGGCCAGGCCGGCTTGCTGGCCCTGGCCTTCAGTCATGCCGTGCGGGCCCAGGACCGGGTCCCGCAGCTGGAGCAGGCCACGCCGGCCCAGATTGCCGCCCAGCTGCGCTCCCTGCAGCAGCAGCTGGACGAGCAGCGTACGCTGATCGAGCGTCTCGGCGCCGAGCTGCGCGCCGCCCGCGCCGGAATGGCGGCCGCGCCGGCGCTGCCGCCCGAGCAGTTGGGCGCCCTGCGCGGGGCCGGCGCCGGCGCCGATAGCGCCGCGCCGGTGGCCGCGGCCGCCGCCGGCGCCAGCCAGCGCCCACCCGAAGTGGCGCCCTTGTTCGAGCAGCCCGGCGTGCTGACCCAGCGCGGCAAGTGGGTGCTGGAACCGTCGCTGCAGTTCGGCTACGCCTCCAGCAACCGGGTCGCTCTGGTCGGCTACACCATCATTCCCGCCCTGCTGATCGGCCTGATCGACGTGCGCGAGGTCAAGCGCAATACCCTGACCGGCGCGCTGGCCGTGCGCACCGGCATCAGCAACCGGCTCGAAGTCGAAGCGCGGCTGCCGTATGTGTACCGCTCGGACGCCACGGTCAGCCGCGAACTGTTTACCGGCACCGCGGTCGAGCGGGTGTTCAATACCAGCGGGCGCCACCTGGGCGACGTGGAACTGGCGGCGCGCTACCAGCTCAACGACGGCGGCGCCGACCGGGCCTACTACGTGGCCGGCCTGCGCCTGAAAACGCGCACCGGGCGCGATCCCTTCGAGGTGGTGACCGATTGCAGCGTGCGCTGCGTGGGCCAGAATGCCACCGGCACCGGGTTGCCGCTGAGCTTACCGACCGGCTCGGGCTTCTATTCGCTGCAGCCGACCCTGACCTGGCTGTTCCCGTCCGACCCGGCGATCTTCTTCGGCACCTTCAGCTATCTGCACAACGTCAAGCGCAGCGGCGTGCAGCGCACGGTGCTGGCCGGCGACAAGGAAAGCCTGGGCACGCTGGCGCCCGGCGCGGTGATCGGCTTTAACTTCGGCATGGGCCTGGCGCTCAACGACAAGGCTTCGCTCAGCCTGGGCTACGACCATAATTCGGTGGGGCGCATGCGCCAGAACGGCACGCCGGTGCCGGCCTCGGTGCGCACCCAGCTGGGCACGCTGGTGGTGGCTTACGCCTACCGCCTGAGCGAGCAGCGCAGCCTGAATGTATCGGTCGGCGTCGGGGTGACGCGCGACACCCCGGACGTGTCGCTGTCGCTGCGCCTGCCGCTCAATTTCTAAGCCGCGCCGTATTGACGATGCTATGAAAATGTCAATTTATTTCGAACCCTAAAAGCTTATTAAATTGCTCAGAAAGCCACAGGCAACACAACGCCCCGATGTTACCATCGTCCCTTCCGGTCGATCGACACGCTTCGCATCCGCCGGCCCTGCACGGCGGATGTATGCGGAGGGACAATGAGCGTCAAGCGCCTGTTTTGTATCGACGCACGCGGCCCGGAGGCGCTGCGCGAGCACTTCGGTGCGCTGCCCGGCTGGGATGTCTGCGTGGTGAGCACCTTGCACGATGCCGCGCGCGTTCTGGAGGGCCAGCGCTTTCTGGTCGGCCTGCTGCTCGAAGCCGGCAATGCCATGTCCTGGAGCGAGCTTGACCAGTTTCTGCGGCGCCACTGGGCCATGCAGTGGGTCGGGGTCTTCGGCCAGCACGCCCTCGACGCGCCGGCCTGCCGTCATCTGATCACCGACCACCTGTACGATTTCCATACCAGTCCGGCCGATCTGGCGCGCCTGGGCCACACGCTCGGTCATGCACACGGCTGGGCGGTGCTGCGCGAGCAGCGCCTGCCCAGGCAGGAAGCGGCCGGGCAGCGCCGCCTGACCGGCGCCAGCGCGGCCATCGCGCGCCTGCGCGAGCAGATCCGCCGCATCGCGCCGGTGCACGCGCCAGTGCTCATTACCGGGGAAAGCGGCAGCGGCAAGGAATTGACGGCGCAGGCCATCCATGAGCAGTCGCACAAGGCCGCCGGGCCCTTCGTGGCCATCAATTGCGGTGCCATCCCGGCCGGCCTGATTCATTCGGAGCTGTTCGGTCACGAGCGCGGCGCCTTCACCGGCGCGGCCGGCCAGAAGCGCGGGCTGATCGAAACGGCGGGCGGGGGGACGATCTTCCTCGACGAAATCGGCGACCTGCCGATGGAATTGCAGGCCAATCTGCTGCGCTTCTTGCAGGAGGGCACGATCTACCGGGTCGGCGCCACGCGCAGCATGTCGGTGGACGTGCGGGTCATCGCCGCCACCCATATCGACCTGGAGCAGGCGGTGGCGCAGGG
>CAMLHI010000331.1 GCA_946479705.1 uncultured Oxalobacteraceae bacterium | reverse complement strand
CGCAGGTAGAACAGCGCGAAGCCGAATGGCGGGTGCATGAAGGAGGTCTGCATGTTCACGCCCAGCAGCACGCCGAACCAGATCAGGTCGATGCCCAGCTTGTGCGCCACCGGGCCGACCAGCGGCACCAGGATGAAGGCCAGCTCGAAGAAGTCGAGGAAGAAGGCCAGCACGAAGAACATGATGTTTACGACGATCAGGAAGCCCAGCACCCCGCCCGGCAGGCTGGTGAGCAGGTGCTCGACCCACAGGTCGCCGTTCACGCCGCGGAACACCAGCGCGAACACGGTCGATCCGATCAGGATGAACATCACGAAGCAGGCCAGGCGGGTGGTCGAATTCATGGCCTGGCGCAGCAGCGGCACCGACAGGCGGCCGTTCATCATGGCCAGGATCAGCGCGCCCATGGCGCCCATGCCACCGCCTTCGGTGGGGGTGGCGATACCGACGAAGATCGTGCCCAGCACCAGGAAGATCAGCGCCAGCGGCGGCACCAGCACGAACACCACGCGCTCGGCCATGCGCGAGAGCAGGCCCAGTTTCAGGTAGCGGTTGGCCAGCGCCAGCGCGAACGCGGTCACGATGCCGAAGGCCGCGCCGAAGATGCCCAGTTCATCCTTGGCCGTGTCCGGATGGTGCGCGCCCCAGAAGTGGGCGAAGCCCCACGACAGCATGACCGCGCCGGCCATCAGGGCCAGCAGCGAACGGGCGCCGCTGTCGCCGTTCGGCTCGCGCAGGTTGCGCGCTTCCAGCGGCAGCGCCGGCACGTAGGCCGGGCGGAAAATCGACAGCAGCAGGATGTAGCCGGCGTACATGGCCGTCAGCAGCAGGCCGGGAAGGAAGGCGGCCTTGTACATGTCGCCCACCGAACGGCCCAGCTGGTCGGCCATCACGATCAGCACCAGCGAGGGCGGAATGATCTGCGCCAGCGTGCCGGAAGCGGCGATGACGCCCGAGGCGACCCGCTTGTCGTAGCCGTAGCGCAGCATCACCGGCAGCGAGATCAGGCCCATCGAGATGACCGAGGCGGCCACCACGCCGGTGGTGGCCGCCAGCAGCGCGCCCACGAAAATCACCGCATAGGCCACACCCCCGCGGATCGGCCCGAATAGCTGGCCGATGGTATCCAATAGATCCTCGGCCATCCCGGAGCGCTCCAGGATCAGTCCCATGAAGGTGAAGAAGGGGATCGCCAGCAAGGTGTCGCTGCCCATGATGCCGAAGATGCGGTTGGGCAGGGCTTGCAGCAATTCGGGCTTCAGCAGTCCCAGTTCGATGCCGACGAATCCGAAGAACAGGCCGTTGGCCGCCAGCGAAAACGCCACCGGAAAGCCCGACAGCAGGAAAATGACCAGTGCGCCGAACATGATCGGGGCCAGGTTAGCGATGAGGAATTGTTCCATATGTCCCTATTGGTGTTGTTTTGCGTGCGTGGAATGGTTCAATTCAGGTGGTTGGCGGCCTTGATCGCCTCGATCTCGTCTTGCGGCGTGGTGCTCTGCTTGGCGAATTCGTGGCCGTCGATGCGCCCGGCCAGGAAGGCGATGCGCTTGATGATTTCGGAGACGGCCTGCAGGATCAGCAGGGCGAAGCCGAGCGGCACCAGCACCTTGGCCGGCCACACGATCAGGCCGCCGGCATTGCTGGACATTTCGCCGTTGTGGATGGCCATGCTGGCGTAGGGGATGCCGTACCACAGGATCAGGCTACAGATCGGCAGCATGAAGAACAGGTAGCCGAACAGGTCGATCCATACCTGGGTGCGTTTCGAGAAGCGGCCGACGACGACGTCGATGCGCACGTGTTCGTCGCGTTTCAGGGTATGCGCGCTGGCCAGCATGAACATGGCCGCGTACAGATACCACTGGATTTCCAGCCAGGCGTTGGAACTGGTGCTGAAGGTGTAGCGGATCAGCGCATTGCCGGCGCAGATGATGACCGCCGCCAGCAGCGCCCAGCTGACCGCCTCCGCGATTTTTTCGTTGAGGCTGTCGATCAGCCGGGAAACTGCCATGAACATCGTCGTTGCTCCTCTTGTACTGCGGTGCGGGAAGGTCGGATCATGCGCGGCCGGTGCCAGGCACCGGGCCGGTCGTCGCTGGCGCTTATTGCGCCAGCTGGGCGCGCACGCGGGCGATCGCCGCGCGTACCTGGTTCGGGGCGGTGCCGCCCACATGGTCGCGCGCCGCCACCGAGCCTTCCAGCGTCAGCACCGCGAACACGTCCTCGCCGACCAGCGGCGAGAACTGGCGCAGCGTCTCGAGCGACATCTCGGACAGGTCGCAGCCGGCCGCGTCGCAGGCGCGCACCGCGTGCGCCACCGCTTCGTGGGCATCGCGGAACGGCAGGCCCTTCTTGACCAGGTAGTCGGCCAGGTCGGTGGCGGTGGCGTAGCCCTGCAGGGCGGCCGAGCGCATCGCGTCCGGCTTGACGGTGATCCCGCCGGCCATGTCGGCGAAGATGCGCAGGGTGTCGACCACGGTGTCGATGGTGTCGAACAGCGGTTCCTTGTCTTCCTGGTTGTCCTTGTTGTAGGCCAGCGGCTGGCCTTTCATCAGGGTCAGGAGGCCCATCAGGTGGCCGTACACGCGGCCGGTCTTGCCGCGCGCCAGTTCCGGCACGTCCGGGTTTTTCTTTTGCGGCATGATCGACGAGCCGGTGCAGAAGCGGTCGGCGATGTCGATGAAGCCGACCCGTGGGCTCATCCAGATGATCAGCTCTTCCGACATGCGCGAGACGTGGGTCATCACCAGCGCACTGGCGGCGCAGAATTCGATGGCGAAGTCGCGGTCCGAGACGGCGTCGAGCGAATTGTGGCAAACGTCGTCGAAGCCGAGCGTCCTGGCCACGCGCAGGCGGTCGATCGGGAAGGTGGTGCCGGCCAGCGCGGCCGCGCCCAGCGGCAGGCGGTTGACGCGTTTGCGCGCGTCGGCCATGCGTTCGAGGTCGCGTCCGAACATTTCGACATAGGCCAGCATGTGGTGGCCGAAGGTGATCGGCTGGGCCACCTGCATGTGGGTAAAGCCCGGCAGGATCACGTCGGCGTGGCGCTCGGCCAGGTCGACCAGCGCGCCGCGCAGGGCCTGCAGCAGGGCGGTGATGTCGTCGATGGCGGCGCGCACGCACAGGCGGATGTCGGTGGCCACCTGGTCGTTGCGCGAACGGCCGGTGTGCAGGCGCTTGCCGGCGTCGCCCACCAGTTCGGTCAGGCGCTTTTCGATGTTCAGGTGGACGTCTTCCAGGTCGAGCAGCCATTCGAAGCTGCCGGCGGCGATTTCGCTGGAAATCTGGGCCATGCCGCGCTCGATCTCGGCGCGGTCGGCCGCGCTGATGATGCCCTGCGCGGCCAGCATTTCGGCGTGCGCCAGCGAGCCCTGGATATCGAAGGGGGCCAGGCGTTTATCGAAGAAGACCGAGGCGGTGTAGCGTTTGACGAGGTCGGAGACGGGTTCGGAAAAGCGCGCCGACCAGGCTTCGCCTTTCTTGGAGAATTGTTCGGTCATGATGAGGGTTTCCTTTACTGTGCGGGGATTATAAAACAAGCACCCGCGGCGGCGACCATTTTCGGCCCCGCGCACGATCCGCCGGATTGCACGACAGCGTCACAAATCAACGGTAGAATCAGTTCTTTCTGCCGACACCGCGTTCACCCATGACCAACTTGCAGATTACGACCGACCGGTCCGAGCTCGACATCCCCCTGATCTACCGCTTCCTGAGCGAACAGTCGACGTGGGCGGTCGGCATTTCGCGCGCGGTGGTGGAGCGGGCGATCGACAATTCGCTGTGCTTCGGCGGCTTCATCGATGGCCGCCAGGTGGCCTTTGCCCGGGTGGTGACCGATTTC
>CAMLHI010000330.1 GCA_946479705.1 uncultured Oxalobacteraceae bacterium | reverse complement strand
TGCCGAACGGCGCCCAGCCAGCGGCGTCGCGCAGCAGGCGGTTGCCGCCGATACCGCGGTTGACGATGCCCAGGCGCGGTGCGCCCTGCGCCTGCAAGCGCCGCATCAGCAGGTCCGGCCAGCGCCGGTTGCTGTCGACCGTGCTGCCCCAGCCGTCGGTGATCGAGTCGCCGAAAGCCACCAGTACCGGGTCCTGGACGGCCGCGCCCACGTCGACTTCGGTCAGGAAGGGCCAGTTGTCCAGCTTGCGCGTGCTGACCATCTCGGTCTCGCCGCCATGGTCGCCCGGGGGCGACACGTAGCTGCTTTGCTGCGCAGCCTGATGCTGGGTCGTCACCCTGACCTGGCCCGGCACATAAATGCTGACCGCCAGGTCCGCCATGGGCGGCACGTCCAGCTCGACCGGATCGCTCAGCGCCGGCGCACCGGCGGCCAGGGTCACCGCCCCCTGCCCGCCGAAGGTGAGGACGCGGTCGCTATCGGGCACGATCCCGGCACCGGTGGCGCGCAGCGCCACATGCACCGTCCCCAGGGACAGCGGCGTGCCACCCAGCTCATTGGACAGGCGCACGCGCAGCCGTTTGCCGCCGATGCTGGTATGCACGATCAGGCGCACCGTCTGGTTATCGAAGGCTTCCTGTCCTTCGCCCTGCTGCGCGGGCGCGGGCGCGCTGCCCCAGGTGCCGGCCCAGTACACAGGCGCCGGGGTCGTGCCGGCACTGGCCAGGCAGGCGGCGCCCATGCACAGCGCAAGCAGCGCCGTGCCCAGCGCACGCCTTGGAAACTCAGTGCTGCTCGTGGTCCACGTCAAAGAATGTTCTCCCAATTAATGATGCAAGCAGGCGGCTACCGGCGCAAGCATAAGGCATGGCGCCGCGCCCGTTCAACAGTCTGCACGCGGCCGGCGCCTGCAACACGGGATTGGCAGGAAGGAAGCGGCGCCGCGCCGCGTAGTCGCATGCGGCTACACTGCCGGCGCGCTTTGGGCCGTATCCTGACCGCTGGCGGCCGCAGTCGCCGCCATGCTGCGTTCGCGCGCCAGCCGGTTCACCAGCGCCAGCAGCTCGGCAGTATCGAAGGGCTTGACGAAGTACTCGTCGAAACCGGCCTCCAGCGCCAGGGCCTTGTCGTCCTGGCGCCCATAACCGCTCACCGCCACCATGGTCGCGCGCGCGCTCTCGGGCGCCTTGCGCAGGCGCGCCACCAGTTCGTTGCCGTCGAAGTCGGGCAGGCCGATGTCGAGCAGGCACAGATGTGGCGCCAGCGCACGCGCCATCACGAGCGCCTCGGCGGCGCTGTGGGCCACCACGACGTAATGGCCGGCCGCTTCCAGGAACATCGACAGCATCTGGGCGGCATCCTCGTTGTCGTCGACCACCAGGCAGCGCAGCCGGGCCGCGCTGCCGGCCGGCGCCGGTGCGCGTTCGGGCGGTTCGGGCGCGCGCAGGCGCACGCACGGCAGCGCCACGCTGAACACGCTGCCCTGCCCCGGTCCGGCGCTGCTGGCCTGCACGCTGCCGCCATGCAGTTGCACCAGCGTGCGCACCAGCGCCAGCCCGAGTCCCAGGCCGCCCTGCGAGCGGTCCGAGGTGCGCTCGCCCTGGGTGAACAGGTCGAATACCCGCGCGATCAGTTCCGGCTGCATGCCGATGCCGTCGTCGGCCACCGTCAGCAGCAGCTGCTCCTCCTGGCCTTCCAGGCGCACGCGGATATGCCCGCCCTCCGGGGTGTATTTGGCGGCATTGTTGAGCAGATTGGCCACCACCTGCACCAGCCGCTTGTGGTCGCCGTCGACCTGCAGCGGCGTGTCCGGCAAGTCCACCTCCAGCTGTTGCTTGCGGCTGGTCATCAGCGGCCCGACCTGCTCGATGGCGTCGTGCACGATGCGGCCGAACTCCAGGGTTTCCTTCTTCAGTTCCACCAGCCCACGCGTGACCCGCGACACGTCCAGCAGGTCGTCGATCAGGCGCGTCATGTGGGTGGTCTGGCGCACGATGATATTGGCGGTGCGCGCCACCACCGGGTCTTGGGCATGCACTTGGCGCAGGATGTGGGCGCCGGCGCTGATCGGCGCCAGCGGATTGCGCAGCTCGTGCGCCAGCATGGCCAGGAACTCGTCCTTGCGCTTGTCGGCCGCCACCAGCAGGGCTTCGGCCGCGTCGCGCTCGCTTTCCTTCTTTTCCAGCGCCGCCGCCATCTCGTCGAGCGAACGCGCCAGTTCGCTGATTTCCTCGTTACCGTAGCGCATGCCCGTGCGCGTGCCCAGGGTACCCGAGGCGATCCGGTTGGCCGTCGCGGCCAGGGTGCGCACGCGCCGCGCGATCAGGGCGTCGCCGCCGAACCACGCCGCCAGCAGCGCGAACACCATGGTGGCGAACAGGCCCACCGCGGCCAGCAACTGGTCGCGCTGCGCGCGCGCCACGATGTGTTCCTGCGGTACGCCGATCATCACCGTGTAGTCCGACAGCATCGGCCCGCCCACCCGCGCGAACGCGTAGATGCGTTCGGTACCGTCGCCATCGATCAGCGAGGTCGGACGCGCGTGCTCGCGCGCATTCTTCCACAGCGAGGGCGGGATCGGCTTGCCGAACCATGGCCCGGAATCGGGACGGCGCGAAATGACCGTGCCCTCGGCATCGGCGGTCCACAGCAGCGAGCCCGCCGGCAATTGAATATCGGCGACGAACTTGTCCAGTTCCGACAGGTCGATGGCGGCGAACAGCACCGCCACCACTTCGGTGCCGCTGGTGACCGGATAGGTCAGGTTGATGGTGTGCTTGCGCGCCACCCGGCCAAACACATAATTGCCGGCGATGAAGCGGCGCTCGCTGACGGCGCGTTTGAAATGCGGGCGGTCGGCCAGGTTGACCGACTGGGCCATGGGAATGGCGCTGCAGCTGACATTGCCATTCATCTCGATCACGCCAAAATTGACGTAGTCGGAATTCTTCGACAGGATGTCCGCCATCAGCTGGCCGCAGCCGTCGCGGTCCTTGAGCACGGTGGGCACGCTCGACAGGTCGCGCAGGATCTGCATGGCGCCGTCGATCGACTTGGCTTCGTTGGCCGCCGCCAGGTTGGCCAGCCGCTGCAGGTTTTCGCGCGCCGCGTCGATCGCATGGGCGCGCTCACGCATGCCGGTGGCTACCGTCATGGCCACCATCGGGGCCATGGCCAGCACCACCAGCAACAGCAGGCGCGCGCGCAGGCTGGTGGCCTGGAACACGCCTTTCCTGGGCGCCGGCGGCGGGTCGGAAGCGATCATGGGGCAACACTCTCTCTCGGCAAGCTAAGGCGCTATCTTACGCCAGGCACCTTGCGCCGGGTGCCGTCGATAGGGCGGCAAGCCCGATCCAGTTGTGTTTTAGAAACAATTGCGTGCCACGTAGGCAGCGCAGCCGTCATGCACCAGCCGGCGGGCCTGCTTCCGCTTGACTTCTCAGTTCCGCCGCGCCATGGCATTGCCGAACGCAATGAGCGTGCGCACGCCGCGCTCGAGGGTGGCGACGTCGTCGCTGATGTAGCCGATGCGGATGTAGCCGGGCCGTCCGAGCGCATCGCCGGGCATGATCGCCACGCGCCGCTCGGCCAGCAGCTGTTCGGCGAAGGCCACGGTATCGCAGCCCAGCGCCGACACGTCGCCCCACAGATAGGGGCCGGAGGCAGGCGCGGTCATGCGCATCCAAGGCACCGGCGCCACCAGCGCCAGCACCAGGTCGCGCCGGCGCCGGTAATCGGCCAGCATGGCCACCGGTTCGCCCGATGCGAAGGCCGCTTCGGTGGCCGCCTGGCCCAGGGCCGAGACGGCCGCCGTGATCGGTCCCTGCAGCGTTTCCATGGCTTGCACCACGGC
>CAMLHI010000329.1 GCA_946479705.1 uncultured Oxalobacteraceae bacterium | reverse complement strand
GGGCGAGCGCTTCCAGGTCAAGCGCATCACCGTCAAGCCGGGCGAGAAGCTGTCGCTGCAGATGCACCATCACCGCGCCGAGCACTGGGTGGTGGTCAGCGGCACCGCGCGCGTGACCTGCGGCGAGAGCGTCAGCCTGCTGTCGGAAAACGAATCGACCTATATTCCGATCGGCATGAATCACCGCCTGGAAAATCCGGGCAAGGTGCCGCTGCACATCATCGAAGTGCAGTCCGGCAGCTACCTGGGCGAGGACGATATCGTGCGCTTCGAGGATATCTACGCACGGGCCTGAGCGGCCCGACAGCGATACGGCGAGCGAGGCGGCTGCCGAGCCCTATCCCTTGGCGCTGACCCGCAAGAAGGTTTCGAACATCAGCACCGACCATAGCGGCGCGCTGTAATCCTTGGTGCCGGCTTCGTGCTGCTCGACCATGTGGCGCAGGAAGCGCGCGTTGAAGATGCCGGTCTCCAGCAACTGGGGCGAGAGCGCGGCCGCGCGCACCTTTTCGCGCAGGGGGCCGCGCAGCCAGGCCGCCAGCGGAATCGAAAAACCCTTCTTGGCGCGGTACAGCACCTCGTTCGACAGGTAGGGTTCGAGCGACTTCTTGAAGATGTACTTGCCTTCGCCGCCATGCAGCTTGACCTCGGGCGCCAGGCTGGAAGCCCATTCGACGAAGGTGTGGTCCAGCAGCGGCACGCGCACTTCCAGCGAGTGCGCCATGCTGGCGCGGTCGACCTTGGTCAAGATGTCGCCCGGCAGCCAGGTCTTGAAGTCGACATACTGGATCAGCGAGAGCGGATCGTCGGTGGGCGAGCTGGCGGCGTGCTCGCGGAACACCTCGATCGCGCTGTAACCCTGCAGATCGCGCTTGAAGCGGTCCGAGAACAGCTGGGCGCGCACGCGGTCGGGCATGATCGACACGCCGTGGAAATAGCCTTCGACGGTGTCGCGCGCCAGCGCTTCGAAGGTGGTCTTGGCGCGGAACATGCGCGGGGCCCAGTCGGCCTTGGGATAGAGCTTGCCGAGCGTGCCGAAGACCGGACGGCGCAGGCCCAGCGGCAGCTTGTCGCGCACGCGCTGCTCGGCCATGGCATAGCGGTAGCGCCGGTAGCCGGCGAAGCTTTCGTCGCCGCCGTCGCCCGACAGCGCCACCGTCACGCGCTGGCGCGCCAGCTGGCACACGCGGTAGGTGGGGATGGCCGAACTGTCGGCGAAGGGTTCGTCGTACAGGTGTGCCAGGGTGTCGATCAGGCCATAGTCGTCCTTGCTGACGATTTGCGCGTGGTGGGTGCTCTTGTAGCGCTGCGCCACTTCGTTGGCGTACTGCGATTCGTCGAAGTCGGGATCGTCGAAGCCGATCGAGCAGGTGTTGACGGCTTCCTTGTCCTGCTGGGCCATCATGGCCACCACCGCGCTCGAGTCGACCCCGCCCGAGAGGAAGGCGCCCAGCGGCACGTCGGCCACCATCTGGCTTTGCACGGTCTCGCGCAGGCGCTCGATCAGTTCGGCCTCGATCTCGCGTTCGGGCCGCGCCGGGGCGCGCCGGAACGGCACGTCCCAGTACCGTTCCGGCACCACGCGGGTGTCGCCCACCTTGAGGGTGATGCGGTGGCCCGGGCTGAGCTTGAAGGCATTGTTGAAGATGGTCTTCGGTTCGGGCACGTAGCCGAAGGCGAAGTAATCCTCGACCGCGCGCACATTGAGTTTGCGCGACAGTTCGGGGAAGGTCATGATCGACTTGAGTTCGGAGCCGAACACGAACAGGCCGTTGGGCAGCAGCGAATAGAACATCGGCTTGACACCCACATGGTCGCGCGCCAGGAACATGGTGCGTTTGTTGCGGTCCCAGATGGCGAAGGCGAACATGCCGCGCAGCCGGCGCACGCAGTCGGCGCCCCAGGCCTGGTAGGCGTGCAGCACCACTTCGGAATCCGATTTGGTGCGGAATGCGTAGCCGAGCGCGATCAGTTCGGTGCGCAGCTCGCGGTAGTTGTAGACCTCGCCGTTATAGACCATGACGACATCGCGCGCGCCGTTGAAGATCGGCTGCTGGCCGCTGGCCAGGTCGATCACCGACAGGCGCCGGTGCCCCATGCCCAGCGCGGTTTCGGTGTACAGCTCGCCCTCGTCGGGGCCGCGGTGGAACTGGCTTTCGTTCATGCGGCCCAGGGCCTGGCGGTCGATTTCCCGGTTGCCGTGGGTATCAAAGATGCCGACTATTCCGCACATGGTTTGTTCATTCCTGGGTTACGGGTGAGGAGGCGGCGCGCTGGCGCAGCTTGCGGCTGCACAGGGTGTCGTACAGGCCGGTGTAGGCGGCCAGCATCGCCGTCATGCTGTATTTCTGTTCGATGCGGGCGCGCGCGGCCTGGCCGTGGCGCGCCGCCAGTTGGGGGTCTTGCACATAGCGTGCCAGCGCTTGCGCCAGCGCTTCGGTGTCGACCGGCACCAGGGTGCCGTGTTCGCCGTCGCGCACCACTTCGGGAATGCCGCCGACGTTCGAGGCCACCACCGGCAGCGCGCAGGCCATCGCTTCGAGCAGCGAGACCGGGGTGCCTTCGGCCAGCGAGGGCAGGGTGAAGATGTCGAAACTGTGCAACAGCTCGGCCACGTCGGCGCGCGCGCCCGGCAGCCAGACCGCGTCGGCCAGGCCGGCCTCGGCCACCTGGGCCTTGAGGGCGCCCAGCAGCGGGCCGTCGCCCAGGATCGACAGGCGCAGGCGTTCGCGCTGCGCGGGCAGGCGCGCGCGCAGCAGTTCGAAGGCTTGCACCAGGCCGCGGTGGTTCTTGATGTCCTGTACCCGCGCCACGGTGCCGATCACGATGTCGTCCGCGCGCCAGGGCGAGGCGCTGCGCGCGTCCGGGCGCGCGGCGAAGCGCTCGGTGTCGACCCCGTTCTTGATCAACAGCGTCTTGGCCGGCGCAATCCCGACCACCTCGCCCAGCCAGCGCTGCAAGTCGTCCGACACCGGCACGTAGCGGTCGATGAAGGGCGCCAGGCGGCGGCGCAGGAAGTTGTGCCTGGGGTTCAGGCCCCGCGGGTCGGCCGCGTCGCGCCCATGCTCGGCGTGGATGCGCACCGGCACGCCGGCGCAGGCGGCCGTGAAGCAGTACTCCATCGCGGCCAGGTTGTAGGTATGCAGGATGGCCGGGCGCAGGCGCCGCATCAGTTTCCAGAAGTCGGCGTGGATGCGCGGGCTGTTCCCGGGCGGCTTGTTCAGGGCGTACAGCTCCACCCCGGGCTGGGTGATCTTGCCGGCGAAATCGCTGTAGGCGGTCAGGCACACCAGCGCATGGCGGTACTTCTCGGCCGGCATGCGGTTGATGCACTCGACCAGCAGCGTCTCCAGGCCGCCGACATCGAGCGCATAGGTCAGGTGCACGACCAGGGGGCGGGTGTCCATGCCGGGCTTACTTTCCATGTGCGCGCTTGAGCGCGGCTTCGACCGCGCCGCCCTGGCTGGCCAGGAAGGCGCGCATGTCCGCGCGGGCTTCGTCGGGCTGTTCGCGGTAAGGCGCCGACACCATGATGGCGGCGCCGTCGTCGCCGCGGAACAGCAGCTTGGCGCGCGCCTGGATCAGTTTGCCGGCCATATCGCTGACCGTGTAGCGGCCGTCGATCCAGTACCAATACCAGACGAGGAAGGGGCCGTCGGGACCGTCCATGCGCGCTTCGCGCACCAGCAAGGTCTTGCCGCCGAGCTGTTCGCCCAGGATGGTGCCGCTGACTTCGTGGAAGGCGTCCTTTTCACCGGCCAGGGTATTGCTGGAGCTCAGCAGCGCCTTGGTGGTGAGCTGATTGCGGTAGAACAGCAGCTTGAGCGCGACCTTCCGGGCGGTGGCGGGGTGCTGGTA
>CAMLHI010000328.1 GCA_946479705.1 uncultured Oxalobacteraceae bacterium | reverse complement strand
CCGACCGGCCAGAACTGGATCGGCCGTTCGCAATACTCGGGCGACGCCTACTTCAACGGCCGCGTCGACGACTTCCGCATCTATCACGGCGCGCTCGGCGCCAGCGAGGTCGCCCTGCTGGCCAGCGGCGCCTGATCGGCTCAATAGCCGTCCGCGCGCAAGCGGGAACGGCGAAAAAAAACCCGGCTGATCGTCAGCCGGGTTTTTTTGTTGAAGCGCCCTTGCTTACTTGGCGTTCATCAGCGCGACGGTGGTGTCGAGCATGCGGTTCGAGAAGCCCCACTCGTTGTCGTACCACGACGACACTTTCACCAGGCGGCCCGAGACCTTGGTCAGGGTCGAATCGAAGTTCGACGAGGCCGGGTTGTGGTTGAAGTCGACCGACACCAGCGGTGCGGTCTGGTAGGTCAGCACGTCCTTGAGCGGGCCTTCGGCCGCGGCCTTCATCAGCGCATTGACTTCGTCGACGGTGGTGTCGCGCGAGGCGATGAAGGACAGGTCGACCAGCGACACATTGATGGTCGGCACGCGGATGGCGAAGCCGTCCAGCTTGCCGTTCAGCTCGGGCAGCACCAGGCCCACCGCGGCGGCCGCGCCGGTCTTGGTCGGGATCATGCTGTGGGTGGCCGAACGGGCGCGGCGCAGGTCTTCATGCATCACGTCGGTGAGCACCTGGTCGTTGGTGTAGGCGTGCACGGTGGTCATCAGGCCGTTTTCCACGCCGATGGCGTCATGCAGCGGCTTGACCAGCGGGGCCAGGCAGTTGGTGGTGCACGAGGCGTTCGAGATGACCGTGTCGGTCGCCTTGAGCACGCCTTCGTTCACGCCGAACACGATGGTCGCGTCGACATCCTTGCCGCCCGGTGCCGAGATGATGACTTTCTTGGCGCCGCCCTTGAGGTGGGCCGAGGCCTTTTCCTTGGTGGTGAAAAAGCCGGTGCACTCGAGCACCACGTCCACCCCCAGCTCGCCCCATGGAATTTCAGCCGGATTACGCTGCGCGAACACGCGGATGGTATCGCCGTTCACGATCATATTGTCGCCTTCGACAGCCACGGTGCCATTGAACTTGCCGTGCGCGGTGTCGTAACGGGTCAGGTGGGCATTCGACTCGGCGTTGCCCAGGTCGTTGATCGCGACGATCTGAATGTCTTGCTTCTTGCCGCCTTCGTAGAAAGCGCGCAGCACATTGCGGCCGATACGGCCATAACCGTTAATTGCAACTTTGATCGTCATATTAGCTCCTGATGGTTAAGAGAGGGCCAGGGACGGGCCGCCGGCCCATCCCGAGAGGGCGGGTTTAGGCCGCCAGTACAGTTTTGACTTTGGCAACGACGTTCTCGACCGTGAAGCCGAAGTGCTTGAACAGCACGCCGGCCGGAGCCGATTCGCCGAACGTGTCGATGCCGACGACCGCGCCGTCGAGACCCACGTATTTATACCAAAAATCGCTCACGCCTGCCTCGATGGCAAGCCGAGGCAAGCCGCGCGGCAAGACACTGGCCTTGTAGGCGGCGTCCTGGCGGTCGAACACGTCGGCCGATGGCATCGACACGACACGCGCGGCAATTCCTTCGGCGGCCAGGGCGCTCGCGGCCTTGGTCGCCAATTCCACTTCCGAGCCGGTGGCGATCAGGATCACCTTGGCGTTGTCGGCATCCTGCAGCACATAGCCGCCCTGGGCGATGGCCGCCACCTGGGAAGCGCTGCGCTCCTGGAACGGCAGGTTCTGGCGCGAGAAGATCAGGGTCGAGGGGCCGTGCTGGCGCTTGACCGCCTCGCCCCAGGCCACGGTCGACTCGGTGGTATCGCAGGGACGCCAGTTGTCCAGGTTGGGGATCAGGCGCAGCGAGGAGACGTGCTCGACCGACTGGTGGGTCGGGCCGTCCTCGCCCAGGCCGATCGAATCGTGGGTGAACACGAAGATCGAACGCTGCTTCATCAGCGCGGCCATGCGCAGCGCGTTGCGGCTGTAGTCCGAGAAGGTCAGGAAGGTCGCGCCGAAGGGGATGAAACCGCCGTGCAGGGCCACGCCGTTCATGATGGCGCTCATGCCGAACTCGCGCACGCCATAGTTGATGTGATTGCCCGGCTTGCCCGAACGCAGGGCCACGCATTCCTTCCAGTTGGTCAGGTTCGAGCCGGTCAGGTCGGCCGAGCCGCCCAGGAATTCCGGCAGCGCTGGGGCCAGCGCCTGGATGGCGTTCTGGCTGGCCTTGCGGGTGGCGATGTTTTCTTTTTTCTCGATGGTGGCGGCGACCGCCTTGGCCAGCACCTCATCGAAGTTGGCCGGCAGCGCGCCCTGCATGCGGCGCTCCAGTTCGGCCGCTTCGACCGGGAATTGCGCGCGGTAGGCGGCGAACTGCTCGCTCCACTGCGATTCGACCGCCGCGCCCTGCGGCTTGGCGTCCCAGGCGGCGTACAGCTCGGCCGGGATATCGAACGGGACCGGGTCCCACAGCAGGTGCTGGCGCACCGCCGCCACTTCGGCGTCGCCCAGGGCCGCGCCGTGTACCTTGTCGCCACCCTGCAGATTGGGCGAACCCTTGCCGATGATGGTCTTGCAGCAGATCAGGGTCGGCTTGTCCGAGGTCTTGGCCCGGGCGATGGCCGCGTCCACGGCGGCGATGTCATGGCCGTCCACCGCCGGAATCACATTCCAGCCGTAGGAAGCGAAGCGCTGCGGGGTGTCGTCGGTGAACCAGCCCTCGACCTTGCCGTCGATGGAGATGCCGTTGTCGTCGTACAGGAAGATCAGCTTTTTCAGGCCCAGGGTGCCGGCCAGCGAACACACCTCGTGCGAGATGCCTTCCATCAGGCAGCCGTCGCCCAGGAAGGCGTAGGTGTAGTGATCGACGACCTCGAAACCGGGCTTGTTGAATTCCGCCGCCAGCAGGTATTCCGACAGCGCCATGCCGACCGCATTGGCGATGCCCTGGCCCAGCGGGCCGGTGGTGGTTTCCACGCCCGGGGTGATATCGACTTCCGGGTGGCCCGGGGTCTTCGAATGCATCTGGCGGAAGGCCTTGAGGTCGTCCATGCTCAGGTCGTAGCCGCTCAGGTGCAGCAGCGCGTAGTGCAGCATCGAGCCGTGGCCGTTCGACAGCAGGAAGCGGTCGCGGTTGATCCACTTGGGATTGGCCGGATTGTGCTTGTAGTGGCCGCTCCACAGCGCCACCGCGATGTCCGCCATGCCCATCGGCATGCCAGGATGACCGGAATTGGCCTTCTGGACGGCATCCATCGCCAGCGCACGGATTGCGTTGGCCATCAAGGTAGTTGGTAAGGTAGGTTTCATGAGAAGTGTCGTCAAGACTTAGGATTGGGAATGCGGTGGCGGTGCATAGATAGCTGAGCCAAGTATTTTACCAGACTGGGGGGTGCCGAATTAAAATGCATTCTTTTGCCTTACCTCATTAGCAACATCCCGATTCTCCCCTATATGCCGCGTTTTTTCTGCCCCCAGCCGCTGCTCGTCGGCGACACCGTTTCCCTGCCCGAGGCCGTGGCCCACCACGCCCACGTGCTGCGCCTGCAGCCGGGCGACCAGCTGACCCTGTTCAATGGCGACGGCGCCGAGTACCTGGCCGAACTTGTCGCCGTCGAAAAACGCCGCGCCAGCGCCGCCGTGCGCGCGCGCGTCGAGCGCGATGTCGAACTGCCCTACGCCCTCACCCTGGCGCAAGCCTTGCCGGAAGCGTCCAAGATGGACTGGATCATCGAAAAGGCGGTCGAAATGGGCGTGGCAGCGATCCAGCCGCTGGCGGCGCAGCGCTGCGTGGTGCGGCTGTCGGGGGAGCGTGCCGAACGCCGCCAGGCCCACTGGCAGGGCGTGATCGAAGCGGCCGCCGAGCAAAGCGGGCGCAACCGCCTGG
>CAMLHI010000327.1 GCA_946479705.1 uncultured Oxalobacteraceae bacterium | reverse complement strand
GAAGCACTGATTAATTCATGAGGGCGGACTCGCCCCGTGAGAAACGACGCCCTGCTGCGTTGCAAATTCTCGCAATAGCTCGCTATTGCTTCGAATTCGCGTCTTGCAGGACGCCGCTTTCACGGCCGATTCCATCCCTCAGAATAAATCAGTGCTTCCCCGACCGATGCATTTTACTAGATAGAAGGAAGCCCAACGTGAGTAGTAGTGAAACAAGCAACACCGCACCGTTCCAGAGCTGGATGTGCCTGATCTGCGGCTGGGTCTACGACGAGGCCGCGGGGGCGCCGGAAGAGGGTATCGCGGCCGGCACGCGCTGGGCCGACGTGCCGATGAACTGGACCTGTCCGGAGTGCGGTGCGCGCAAGGACGATTTCGAGATGACAGCTATATAACAGGAGATAGCAGCAAGTTAATCAATTGCGGCCATTTGTTGACAGGTGTTGATTCACTGCAACATTTCTCGCACAAGGGCTTTGCCCTATGCTATCGTGGCGCTTCATACTGAGTGAACTGAGTATATGACCACATTGCCGCAACCGACAGGCTTGAAGATCATGGTGATCGACGACAGCAGCACGATCCGCCGCTCCGCCGAGATCTTCCTTACCCAGGCTGGCTACCAGGTGGTGCTGGCCGAGGACGGCTTCGATGCCCTCGCCAAGATCAACGACCATCATCCAGCCCTGGTGTTCTGCGACATCCTCATGCCGCGCCTGGACGGCTACCAGACCTGCGCCCTGATCAAGAAGAGCGCGCGGTTTCACACTACCCCGGTACTGATGCTGTCGTCCAAGGACGGTCTGTTCGACCGCGCCCGCGGCGCCATGGTCGGTTCCTCCGCCTACCTTACCAAGCCGTTTTCGAAAGACAGTCTGCTCTCCGCGGTGCGCGAGCATACGGCCGACGCGGTGTCGAAATAACAGGAGCGCCACGTGGCCATTCATAAAATTCTGATCGTCGACGACTCGCCCACCGAGCGTTACTACCTGACCGACATCCTGGTCAAGAACGGCTTTGCCGTCACCACCGCCGACAACGGCGAGGAAGCGCTGGCGCGCATCAAGGCCGACAAGCCGCAGCTGATCCTGATGGACGTGGTCATGCCCGGCGCGAACGGCTTCCAGGTGACCCGTGCGATCGCGCGCGACCCTGACCTGGCCAATGTGCCGATCATCATCTGCAGCAGCAAGAACCAGGAGACCGACCGCATCTGGGGCCTGCGCCAGGGCGCGCGCGACTACCTGGTCAAGCCGGTCGATCCGCAGCAGCTGCTCGACAAGATCGCCACGCTCGGCGCGGCATGAGCATGGGCGGCGCCGACGTCAGGAATCGCCCCGGCGCGCACAGCGACGCCGCCGGCCGCCGCACCCGTCTGCGCCAGTACCAGGTGCAGCTGCTCGAACGCATGCAGGCCGCGCGCAGCAACAGCGGCGCGCGCATCAACCACCTCGGGGTGCAGATCGGCGCCCAGCGCATCCTGCTGGACCTGACCCAGGCCGGCGAGATCGTCCCGGTCTCGCCGGTCACCACGGTGCCGCTGACGCAGCCCTGGTATCTGGGCCTGGCCAATATCCGCGGCAATCTGGTTGGCGTGATCGACCTGGCGCGCTACCTGAGGCTGGGCGAAACCGGATCGGGGCAGGACGCCCGCTTCGTCACCTTCGCCGGCGCGCTGGGCTTCAACTGCGCGCTGCTGGTATCGAAGGTGTACGGCCTGCGCCACGCCGGCGACATGCAGCAGCACGGCGACCAGCTGCGCGACGCCGACGCCAACGAATGGGACGTACTCGATCTGGCGGCGCTGGCGCGCGATCCGCGCTTCCTGCAGATCGGTTATTAGGCCGCCTGGCCGCGAACAATTCAAGATTCACGATGCATGAAGCCACGCTGGAGCGGCGGGTGGCATGCCATTCAAGACTGGGAGCTGTGATGGGATTTGCTTGGAAAAGTTCAATGGGTTTTACCCCCAAGGGCGGCGCGCCCGATACCGAATTCGGCCCCGAGCTGGCCGCCGCGCCGGTACTGGTCAAGCCGTCGGCAGTCGATAGCACGGTGCCCGCGGACGACAGCGGCGAAGCCCTGCATCTCGGCACCCTCATGCGCGGCAAGCGCGCCGCCCCGGTCGAAGATGGCGATCCGATCCAGCTGCCGCTGATCGGCCACCTGTCGCTGCCGCGCCAGCTGCGCATCCTGCTGGTGGTGTTCGGCGCCGGCATCCTGGTGACCATCTTCGCGCTGTGGCGCAACTCGGTGGCCAGCGCCGATGCTTCCGCCCAGACCCAGCTCGCCAGCGATGCGCTGATGCACTCGCAGCGGATCGGCAAGGCCGCGCCGAATGCGATCCAGGGCAGCCCGGAAGCCTTCGCCCAGCTGAAGGACAGCCGCGCCAAGCTCAATATCGACCTGAACCTGCTGCAGCACGGCGGGGTCATGGCGGGCACCAACATCCCGGCTCCGCCGCTCAGCCTGGACAAGGCCCTGGCCGCCACCCGGTCCAAATGGATCATCACCGACAACGCCGCCGGCACCCTGCTCAAGATGCAGCCCGAACTGATCGGCTTCCAGAAGACCCTCAAGCAGCTCGACACGCTCTCGCCGCACCTGCTGATCCTGACCGAGGAACTGTCGGCCCAGAAGCTGGCGCGCGGCGCTTCGGCGCGCGAACTGGCCGCCGTCGGGCGCATGATGATGCTGACCCAGCGCCTGTCGCGCAGCGCCAGCGAATTCCTGACCTCGGGCGGCATCCGTGCCGAGACCTCATTCCAGCTGGGGCGCGACAGCGCCACCTTCCGCGCCATCGTGGACGGCTTCCTGAACGGCAGCGAGCAGCTCGGCCTGCCCGCCGCCAAGGACGCCGACCTGCGCGCCAAGCTCACCGACATCAAGAACAAGTTCGACGGCTACCAGCAGCTGGTCAGTTCAGTGCTGACGAACCTGCAAAAGTTCACCTCCGCCAAGGGCGCCGAGCAGTCGATCTTCAACGAGAACGAAGAGATCAAGACCATGCTGACCGGCGTGCAGGAAGGCTTTCGCAACGCCCAGGATTCCACCGCCGGCTGGTTCTGGGTCATGATCGGCGCATCGCTGTTTACGCTGATGACCGCGCTCAGTATCAGCCGCGTCATGCTGCAGGATTCGCGCAACCGCGCCCGCGGCGCCGACACCCGGCGCCAGGAAGCGGAAGCCATGCGCCTGCTGGCGCAGGCCAAGGAAGAGGAAGCCAAGGCCACCAACGACCAGAACCAGGCCGCGATTTTGCGCCTGATGAACGAACTGCAGGAAGTGGCGGACGGCGACTTGACGGTGCACGCCACGGTGTCCGAAGACATCACCGGCGCGATCGCCGACTCGGTGAACTACACCGTGGAAGAGCTGCGCGGACTGGTCGAGCGGGTCACCCGCACGGCCGAGCAGGTGACCTCGGCGTCCAGCCAGGCGCAAGCCATTTCGACCGACTTGCTGAGCGCGACCGAACAGCAGTCGCGCGAGATCCAGGATGCCTCGGCCACGGTGCTGAAGATGGCCAGCGAGATTACCGACGTATCGAAGTCGGCCAACGAATCGGCCGACGTGGCGCGCCAGTCGGTGGCGGCGGCGCACCAGGGTTCGACCGCGGTGGAAAACGCCATCAAGGGCATGCACGAGATCCGCGAGCAGATCCAGGAAACCTCCAAGCGCATCAAGCGCCTGGGCGAATCGTCGCAGGAGATCGGCGAGATCACCGAACTGATTTCCGACATTACCGAACAGACCAACGTGCTGGCGCTGAACGCGGCGATCCAGGCCGCATCGGCCGGCGAGGCGGGGCGCGGCTTCTCGGTGGTGGCCGAGGAGGTGCAGCGGCTGGCGGAACGCTCGGCCGAAGCGGCCAAGCAGATCGGCGCGC
>CAMLHI010000326.1 GCA_946479705.1 uncultured Oxalobacteraceae bacterium | reverse complement strand
TGCTCGGCGATCGCCGCCATCAGCGCGGCCGGTTCGACCGGCTTGGCCAGGTAGGCGCTAAATCCGGCTTCCTGGGCGCGTGCACGGTCGCTGTCGCGCGTGAAGGCCGACAGGGCGATCACCGGCAGCGGCGGCGCGCCCCGGCGTGCCTCGTCCGCGCGCAGTGCGCGCACGAACGCGAAGCCATCGGTGTCGGGCATGCCGATATCGCTCACCACCACCTGCGGCGCGGCCAGGGCCAGCGCCTCCATCGCCTCGGCCGCCGAAGCGGCCAGCGCCACTTGCGCGCCGCACGCCTGGAGCACCGCGCTGGCCAAGCCGCGGGCATCCGCATCGTCATCCACGACCAGCACTGCGATGTCACGCAGGTCCAGCGGCGCGAAGCGGCGTGGCTCGGCACGCGTCGCGCCGGTGCCGGTCGCCGGTTCGGGGATGGCGGTCCCGTCCGGCCCCGCGGCGCCAAGCGGCAGGCGCACGGTGAAGGTGGTGCCTGCCCCTAGCCCTGGACTGTCGACCCCCACCTCGCCGCCATGCAGTTCGGCGATGCTGCGCACGATCGACAAGCCCAGTCCCAGCCCGCCGAATTGACGCGTGGTCGAGGCGTCGGCCTGGCGGAAGCGGTCGAACACGAAGGGCAGGAAGGGCGCGGCGATGCCGATGCCGCTGTCGCGCACGGTGATCTCGGCCGCGCCTTCCACGCACGCCAGGCGCACCTGCACGGCGGCCCCGTTGGCGCTGAACTTGATCGCGTTCGCCAGCAAATTCCACAACAGCTGCTGCAAACGGTTCGGGTCGCCCGCCACGTCCACGCGGCAGTCCGGCACGTCGCGGTCGATGGCGATCGCGCGCGCGGCGGCGGCCGGCGTGACCACCGCGATGGCCGCGTCAAGCACCGCGCGCAAGTCGACCCGGTGCAGCTCCAGGTACACCTTGCCGGCCAGGATGCCGCTCATGTCGAGCAAGTCGTCGATCAATTGGGCCTGAGCGCGCGCGCTGCGCTCGATGGTGTCCAGGCCCTTGCGCAGGGCCGCTTCATCGTCCAGTTTGCGGTGCATGACCTGGGTCCAGCCGAGGATGGCGTTGAGCGGGGTGCGCAATTCGTGCGAGAGCGTCGCCAGGAACTCATCCTTGAGCGCGTTCGCTTGCTCGGCCTGGGTACGCGCCACCCGCTCGCGTTCGAGCAAGGTGCCGCGTTCGTCCGACAGGGCCTGGGCCAGGTGCAGGGTCAGCGCGCGCGCTTCCAGGTGGCTGTCGTACAGCGCCGCCGTCAAGGCCACCGCCAGTACGGCCACGGTGCCGAGCACGGTCACCAGGGCCACGCCATCGTTGCTGAAGTCCTTCACCGCCAGACACACGCTGCCATCGGCGAAGCGGGCGGCGGCCATGCCGGTGTAGTGCATGCCTGCGATGGCGCCGCCCATTACCACGGCGGCCGCCGCGCGCAACTGGGCGCGGTGGCGTGGGTGCTGGCGCAAGTAAAGGCTCATCCACAAGGCCGTGCCGGAAGCGCCGACCGCGATCGCCACCGAAGCGACAAAGCGCAGCGGTTCGTAGCTGATATCCGGGGACATGCGCATGGCGGCCATGCCGGTGTAATGCATGGCGTTGATGCCGCCGCCCATGACCGCGGCGCCGGCGACCAGGCGGCCCAAGGGCAGGCGCGATTGGCTGACCAGGCGCAGCGCGATCCACGAGGCGGCCAGGGCCAGCAGCCAGGAGCCGATGGTCAAGACGACATCGTAACCAACCGGGATCGGAAGGCGCAATGCCAGCATGCCGATGAAGTGCATGGCCCAAATGCCGATGCTCATGGCCAGGGCGCCACCGGCGGTCCAGACGGTGCGCTGGCGCCCGCCCGCGCTGGCCACGCGCGCGGCCATGCTCAGGGCCGTGTACGAGGCCAGCACGGCGACCAGGATCGATACCAGCACCAGTGAACGGTCGAAATAGGCGGTCAAGGCAGCTCCTTCGGCGAACCCCGGCCACGCTGTTGCGGCCGTGCTCGCCATTGTACGCAATTTGCGCGCGCGCTTGGCGCCGCGCCGCTTCAGGTGGAGGCCGGAGGCCGGCGACCCGCCAGATAGGCGTGGAACAGTTCGCGCTCCACGCCCGGATCGGCCAGGTAGTCGATCTTTCCGGCGACGATGGTGGCCACCGCCACGCCATCGCGGAACAGGATGCGGTTGCCGGCCAGCGCCGGCACTTTGGTGCCCGTCAGGATGGTGCCGCACAGGTTCAGCGGATCGACCCCGGAGATGCACACCAGGGCGCCATCGGGCGCGCGCCGGCGCACTTCGCGCAGCAGGCCGATGGCTTCCGGCAGGGCGAACTGCTCGCCTGAAAAGCCGGCCACGAAACGCCCGCCGCGGATCTCGCCGCGCGCCTCCAGGCGGTGGTACACCGGAAGCAGCTCACGCCATGACGGCAGCCAGTCGGCCTCCCGTTCGAGCAGGCGCCAGAATATCACGCCGTAGCGGTGCAGCAGCGTCATGGCCACGTGTTCGAGCGTGGCAGGATCGAGGCGGCGGCGCCGCCCGGCTTGGATATCGGCCGGGTCCTGCGCGGACGCGCGCCGCACCAGTGCCCAGCGCCCAGCTTCCTCCATGCTCGGGCCGGACCCGCGGCGGCGCTTGCGGTCGATGCTGGCGCGCTTGGCAGCCGGCAGCAGCATCGCGCGCAGGCCGGCGAAGCTGTCGGCGTTGACGGCGCCGATGGCGACCAGTTCGCCCAAGGCGTTTTCCAGTTCGACCGGCAGCAGGCGGGTGTCCTGCTGGAGTTCGTCGAAAAACAGCGCGCCGTCGCGGCGCAGCACATCCAGCACCGCGCCGGCGCGCGATGTTGGCGCTGGCGCCTCGGTATTGTCGGGCAGCGCATGCCACAGGGCGCTGTGGCGGCGTGGCAGCAGGGTGATCGGGGTGGCGCGTACCGGACCGGCGCTGGCCGTGCGCGGTGCGTCGATGCGGGTCCAGACGATTTTCCCGGCGCGGCACAGTTCATCGAGCCAGAGGATGGAATAGTCGCGCAGGCGCAGCGCCAGCAAGTCGCTCTCCCAGGCGCCGGCGGCGGCCTCGTAGCCTTCCAGCTGTGCCAGCGCCGGCACCAGGGCTTCCTGCCCGCGCCATTGGGTGTCTTCGCTCAGGTGCTGCCAGTCGAACAGGAAGCGCATGAAATCCTGGCGCTCGACGGGCTCGATTTCGCGGCGCAGGCGTCCGATCGTGTAGCGGTGGATGCGCGCCAGCAGGTGCCGTTCGCACCATTGTTGGGTAGTGGTTCCGGGCGTGAAGCGGCCGGCCATGACGTAGCCCTGGCTTTGCAGGCGCGCCAGGGCGATGGCGGCATCCGCCGGCGCCAGCGCCAGGGCGCCCGCGATCTCGTCCAGCGTTTGCGGGCCGAAGCCGGTCAGGCGCGCGCGCAGCAGTTCGACCAGGGCGTCGTCGCGCGTCCAGGCCTCGCCGTTCGCGCTGGCGTAATTGCCGGCGTGGCTGGCCGGGACCGTCAGCTCGGGACTGGCGCTGGCGTGCGGATAGACGGCGTGCACGCAGTCGAGGCGTTCCAGCGCGACCCATAGATCGGCTGCGATGCCATCGTTAGCCCGATCGATCAGGCGGGTGGCGCGCCCGCCCGCGGCCAATTGTTCCAGCCAGCCGGACCATCCGCCTTCGCGCGCGGCTTCGGCCTGGCTCACGCAGCCCAGCGCCACCAGGGCTTCCTGCATTTCATCGAGGCCGCGCGGTTGCGGCCAGGCTTGTTCGCGCACGCTGTCGATGGCGCCGGCGTCGAGCTGGCCCAGGTCGTCGGCCTCGCTCGCTTCGGTCCAGCCGCGCCGCATCACGGCCTGGGTGCGGCGTTCTTCCAGCGGGGCGTCGTCGAGGAAGGCGTAGGGCCGCGCGTTGAGGAT
>CAMLHI010000325.1 GCA_946479705.1 uncultured Oxalobacteraceae bacterium | reverse complement strand
TATCGTCGAGCGGGTCGCCGAACAGGGCGCTGACCGACCAGTAGATGAGCACGGTCGCCACGCTGACCGAGAGAACGACCAGGACGGCGAAGCGAAGAAAGAGGCGATTCATGTTGCCCATTGTATAAGACCATCGCTCACAATGGGGGCTTACAAATTCGCGACAATTGGCCGACAGTCATAGGGCGACTCGCGGCGGCGGGCGCGCTAACATGGCTGCATTGGGTTTTTCCGTTGGCCCGCCGATGCGAGCGTATCGCGGGCTTTTTTTCTTTCGAGGATCGATCATGCAGCGAGTAAGTCAACTGATGTGGGCAGTGTCCCTGGCCAGCGCCCTGATGCTGGCAGCCTGCGGTGGTGGAGGCGGCGCTACGCCGGCCGACATCCAAGCCGGAAACAGCATCGCCGTCGGCGAACCCAACCCCAGCACCGCTATCGACACCGGCAAGTTCGTCGCCCTGGCACAGAACGATACCTGCGCCGATATCCGCAACCGCCTGTTCGTGATCGACAATCGATATGTCTTCGCCGAGCGCGCCGGCAGTTGCGCCGATGCGTCCTACTCCTACAGCCTGTATGGCAGCAGCCCCGAACCGGTGCTGTGCTCGCAGGCCGACAGCATCGCCGGCCCGCGCGTGTCCTGCACGGACGACAAGGCCAAGGCCCTGTTCGACGTCATCGTCAAGCACCTGGACGCGGCCGACCTGGGCTTGGGCAGCGCCCACAAGGTCGAGCAGGTGAAGTTCACGGTGCTCAATCCGAGCTTTGTCCAGATCGACCGGCGCAATTGGTCGCGTATCTGGACTGACCGCAACGTGGTGGTCAGGGATGCCGCCAGCTGGGCCGCGCTGTGGCGCGAACATGCCGGCGACGACCAACCCCTGCCGCAGATCGATTTCTCCACCACTATGGTGTTGGGCGTGTTCATGGGAAGCGTTGAGAGCGGCTGTTACGCCACAGAGATCACTGGGCTGGCCCGCAAGGATGGCAAGCTGATCGTCACCCGGACCGATACGGGGCCGCGCCCCGCCGGTGGGGCGCTGGAGGATACGCAGGCATGCATCGCGGCCATTACCAGCCCGGCCCACCTGGTGCGCACCGCACGCAGCGACGAGCCCGTGGAGTTCTCGACCGTCGTGCCGAAGACGCAATAAGGCTGGGTCTGGAGGTGTCGCGCGGCACGCCGTAGAATGGCGATCCGTGTCCACTTCCTTCTTCCCCCATGAACAAGTTTCTTGCCCTCGCCCTGTGCGGCTACTGCTGCGGCGCCGCCGCACAGACCGCGGCGCCGAACCTGATGCCCGACGGCAGCCACGACATGTACGTCGGGCTGGGAGCCGTCTCGCAGCCGCGTTTCGAGGGCGCGGCTGTGCGCCGCACGCGCGCTTTGCCGCTGCTGCAGGTCGAGTTCAGCAATGGCCTGTTCGTCTCGGGCATGAGCGCCGGCTGGCATCTGTCCCAGCGTCCGGGGCTGGAATTCGGCCCCTTGCTGGCGGTGCAGGCGCGCCGCGACGAGACCGGCAGCGGCGGTGGTATCGGCGGGATTCCGGCGGAGCAATCGTATGCCAGCCCACCGACCCTTGCAGCCAACACCGCCAACCGCCTGTCCGGCATGCCGGACATCAAGGCGCACCTGCAGGGCGGGGCGTTCTTCAATGTCGAGATGGGTGCCGGCCTGCGCCTGACCAACAGCGTGCTGTACGGCGCCGGCGGGGACGGCCTGGCCTGGGAACTGGGCGTGCAGCGCGTGGCGGCCGATTTCGCCAGCCACCACCGTCTCGCGGTCTCACTGGGCGCCACCGTGGTCAACAGCGCCTGGAACCAGACCTTCTTCGGCGTCAGCGAGAGCGATCATCTGCATTCGGGCAACCCGCGCTTTGCGCCCGGCGGCGGCGTCAAGGACGTGTTCGCCGCCGCGCGCTGGAACTGGGCGCTGTCGCCGGCCTGGATGCTGAGCACCAACGTGCGCGTGGCGCGCCTGTCGGGCGATGCACGGCGTAGTCCGCTGGCCGAACGCCCTACCCAAACCACCGTGTCCACCGGCCTGGCTTACCGCTTCTGACCATGAACCGCTTCCGCCCCATCCTCGCGTTCTGTGCACTGCTGCTGACGGCAGCGGGCGCCGCCGCGCAGGCGCGGCAGGAGACCTGGGTCAGCTATCGCGACGCCTACCGCGCCATGGTGGTGTTCGAGAAATACGGTCAACCGAAAAACCTGATCCAGCAGCATCTGCAAGTGATGCCGAAAGAAGCGGGCGTCGGTCTGGAGGGTGTTCAGCTGGCTTTGCGGGGCAAGAGCACCGAACTGAGCCTGCCGCTGGACGGGGCAGGGCGGGCCGTGTTCCCCTTGCTCAAGGTGGCTTATGACGAGAACGCCAGCCTGGTGCTCAACCGCAAGCCGGACGACTACCGCTTCCGCCGCCGCGTCTCGATTGCCGTGCGGCCCGATGGGGTGTACGACATGGCCGAGCTGCGCGCCGCCTGCGCCCAGGTGCTGGCCTTCGTCCAGTATGCCGAGCCGGGTACGGCCGCCCGTCGTTGCGTGGGCGTGCGCTTTGCGTTCCTCAAGGGGCAGGGCGAGCCGGGCTTGCGCATGCGCCTGGCCGACGGCAGCTTGCGGCCGATGCCGGCGCTGGATGGCGCGGCCTTCGCCGACGATCCCAATGCGCAGTACAAGGTGGTCAATGTGATGCTGGGAGCCACCGGCCAGGTGCTGACGCAAGCCGTGCCGGTGGCGATTGCGGCGCTGGTGGATTAAGCGTCGATGCCCATCAGGAAGGAAATCGACGGCGCGAAGAAGTACTCGCCGCCGCGCAGGTTGACGAAGCCGGAAAAGTCGAAAGGCTCGGTCAGCGATTCGCCGTACTGGCGCGGATAGCGCTGGCCATGCGGACCGAGGCCCTGGCCGATGATCGGATCGATGCCGGTGCCAGGCACCGGAAAATCGCGCGCGTTGGCCCAGTAGCGCTGGGTGGTTTCGAACTGGCGTGCCAGGTCGGCCTGGTAAGCCATGAACAGCAGTCCGACGCCGGCGCTGGGCTTGTTCTCGATGCCCTCGCTGTTGGGCGCGTCGCTGCGGCAGCCGTAGGGAATGCCGCGGCGCGCCATCAAGGCGGCCTTGCTGCCGGGAACATCGCGCGGGTTGGCCTTGCGCACGTGGCCGGCGAAGGGGCACTTCAAGCCTTGCGCGTCGGCGCTGTAGTTGAAGTTGTTCGGCACGCCGCCCTGGTCCGGCGTCACCTCGATTTCATCGTCGTGCAGGGTGACCGGCGTGCCGTTCTCGAAGCGGCCCACCACCGAGGCGCCGGCCCGTTCGCCGGCATTGTCCATCAGCTCGGCCAGATGCTGTTCGCGCCGCTTGAAGCCGCGCACGTTCTGCTCGAGCTTGCGGAACACGAAATAGCTGCCGCAGCTGTATTCGCCCTTGCCGCCAGGGCAGGGGACCAGCAGCTGGCTGAGCGGAATCGACGGGTCCCACTGGTCGGTGCCGCCCTGGGCATTTTCCTGGTCGACGTCTTCCTGCAGCGCCAGCGGCTGGCTGCGCCCGTCCACATAGCCGAAGTGCTCGATGCCGTTGCCATCCTCGTTGAACAGGGCGCGCCCGGTTTCGCTGCCGATCAGGCGCACCGCGCCGCCGGTCAGGCCGATGCGGGTCTGGTAGGCCATCAGCCAGGCCAGCTGCTCTTCCTCGCTGTCGACCGCGGCGATGACCATGGCATGCGCGTCGGCGGCCAGGTGCGCGTCCCAGCTGGACGGCGGCGGATCGGACAGCTCGCGCGCGCGCATGCCGGCGCGGAAGGCCGGATCGGCCGGCATGGCCGCGTCCCGCCCCAGCGCCTGGTAACCCTGCGCGCTCAGGAGCACGCAGGAAAACGGCGCCATCGACACCCCGGTCGCCTTGAACA
>CAMLHI010000324.1 GCA_946479705.1 uncultured Oxalobacteraceae bacterium | reverse complement strand
ATCAATCCATGGCTCTGGTACGAGCTGGCGCCCGAACTGTTCGACCATGACGATACCGAGCTGCTGGTGGGCGTCGGCACCCTGATCAACAGCCTGGTGCCCAAGCAGGCCAGGAAACTGGTGTTCGGCTCCGGCGTGGGGTATGACACCCTGCCGCCGATCGACCAGAGCTGGCACTTCTACTGCGTGCGCGGGCCGCTGTCGGCCGAACGTCTGGGCCTGGACCGCGCGCTCGGCCTGTCGGATCCGGCCGTGCTGCTGACCCAGGTGATGCCTTCCGCCCCGGTGGCGCGCACGGCCATGGTGTCGTTCATGCCGCACCACGGCAGCATCCACAACGCCGACTGGCGCGCAGTGTGCCGCCTGGCCGGCATCAACTACATCGACCCGGCCACCGACGTCCATGAAGTGGTGTTCCAGATCCGCCAGTCCAAGCTGGTGATCGCCGAAGCGATGCATGGGGCCATCGTGGCCGACGCCTTCCGCGTGCCCTGGACGCCGGTGGCCTGTTACGACCACATTCTGGAATTCAAGTGGAGCGACTGGTGCCAGTCGCTCGGCATGACGTACCAGCCGCTGCAGCTGCCGCGCCTGTGGGACCTGGAAAAGCTGCTGTCCGAGCGCGACCGCTACAAGACCGCCATCAAGCGCCGTCTGCTCAAGGCCGGTGTGTGGTCGGACAGCTGGGGCAAGCCGGTGCCGGAAAAAAGCGCGCCGGCGGAAATCGACGCCGTGGTGGCCCTGCTGCGTTCGATCGCCGCGAACAGCACCAACGCCTGCCTGAGCGACGACGGCGCGCACGCCCGTTCGATCGCCCAGCTGATGGACAAGGTGGACGAGGTCAAACGCGACCACCGCCAAGGCCGGCGCAAGGCAGCCTGAGCGTCGTCGCGGCTAGCGCGACGGCAATCCCTTGACGATCGAGAGCACGTCGCGCAGGGCGCGCAGGCCCGGCTGGGCCAGGGCCGCCGGCACGATGCTGCGCAGGGCATCGCCTCTGCGCCCTTCGCGCAGGTAGGTGTACGCCAGGCTCAGGCGCGCGCTGCGCAGCTTGTCGCGGCAGCCGCGCCGGATCGCCGGCGACGCCCCGGCCATCTCTTGCCTGAGCAATTCGAGCGTGTTCACGAAACCGATCTGCGCGTTGAGCACATTCGCCCGCAGCGCGCTGTTCGGGTGGATGTAGTAGATCGCCAGCGGCAGGTGCACCGCGCCGGCCTTGGCGCTGCGCGCGCACAGGCGCACCACGAAATGCAGGTCTTCGCCGATCTTCACGCCGGCCGGAAAGCCGCCCAGCTCGAGGAAGGTCGCGGTCGGCACCGACAGGGTACGGATCTCGCCGAAGCCGTCGGCAATGAAGCTTTCATAGTCGGCGTCGGCCATCGGCAGCTCGGTCTTGCCGGGATGGCGTGCGAGCAGCGCGCGCCCGCCGGCGCTGTCGGCAATCGCCATCTGCAACAGGGTGCCGTCCGGCTTGCGGTATTCCTGGTCGCCCAGCAGAAAACCGAGGTCCGGTTCGCGCACGATCCAGTCGGCGTGGGCCTGCAGGCGTTCCGGCAAATACAGGTCGTCGGCGTCGAGGAAGGCCAGCCAGTCGCCGCTGGCGACGCGCGCGCCATGATTGCGCGCCACCGACACGCCGGCGTTGTCCTGGTAGATGTAGCGCACGCGCTCGCCGAAGTGCCCCACCACCTCGCGCGAATTGTCCCTGGAGCCGTCGTCGATGACGATGATTTCATGGGCCCGATAGCGCTGCGCCAGCACCGATTCGATCGCCGCGGCGATGGTCGAGCCGTTGTTGTAGTTCGGGATGATGACCGAAAAGCGCGGGCCGGGCTGGGACATTCAAATTCCAATCGGAGAAAATAAGCTGCCAAATTGTCACATGGCGGCTGGGACTAAACAAGCATTTCCATTGCGGCAGGGTGGCTGAGGAAGCCGCCCGGACTGGCCGAGCGCCCGTACGCGCCGGACTGGAACACCACCACCAGGTCGCCCACCTGGGCGGCCGGCAAATCCATCCGGTCGGCCAGGATGTCGAGCGGCGTGCACAAGGGGCCGACCACCGTGGCCCGTTCGGCCGGCTGGCCGACGCGGTTGCCGACCGTTACCGGATAATTCTTGCGTATCACCTGGCCAAAATTGCCCGAGGCTGCCAAATGATGGTGCATGCCGCCGTCGGTGACCAGGAACACGGTGCCGCGCGAGAGCTTGCGCTCGGTAATGCGTGCCACGTACAAGCCCGCCTCGCCGACCAGGTAACGTCCCAGTTCGATCGAGATACGCGCCTGCGGCAGTGCCGCCTGCAGGGCCGGCAGGGCCGCCCGCAGGTGGGCGCCGACGCTGTCCAGGTCGAGCGCCGCCTGGCCTGGGAAATAGGGAATGCCGAAGCCGCCGCCCAGGTTCAGGTGACGCACCGGCAGCGGCGCGGCCGCGGCCAGTTCGATGGCCAGCGCGAACAGGCGGGTCTGGGCCTCGATGATGGCTGGCGCGTGCAGGCACTGCGAGCCGGCGAAGATGTGAAAGCCCTGGAAGTCCAGCGCCAGCGCGGGCAGCTCGGCCAGCAGGGCGGGCACCAGTTCGGCGTCGATGCCGAAGGCCGAGGCACCGCCGCCCATCTTCATGCCGGACGATTTCAGCTCGAAGGGCGGATTGACCCGCACCACGATCCGCGGGCGAATCCCGGCGCCGCTGCCGATGGCGGCGGCGCGGCGCAGCTCGCCGGACGACTCGACGTGAATGAACACCCCGGCGGCGATCGCCTGGGCCAGTTCGGCATCGGTCTTGCCGGGGCCGGCGAAGCTGATGCGGCACGGCGCCATGCCGCTGTCGAGCGCCACGTGCATCTCGCCGCTGGAAGCGACATCCAGGCCGTCCACCAGGCCGGCCATGTGCTGCACCAGCGCCGGCATCGGATTGGCCTTGACCGAGTAATGCAGGTGCAGGGCGGACGGCAGCCGGGCGCGCACGGCGGCCACGCGCGCGTCCAGCTGGGCGCGGTCGTAGACGAAAAACGGGGTGCGGCCGGCGCGCATGGCCAGCCGGGTCAGGCTGACGCCGCCCACCTGGAGGCAGCCGTCCACGGTGGGGAACAAGGTCTGGGCGGCGTGGGACGGGCGCTGGTCGGTCATGGCGTGGCGGCGCCGCTCAGGCGCGCGGTCAGGGTTTGCTGAAGAAGTTTGCGGTCGATCTTGCCGTTCGGGTTGCGCGGCAGGGGGCCGGGATGCAGCTCCACGTGGCGCGGCACCATGTAAGTGGGCAGGCGGCTCTGGCACAGGGCCATCAGTTCGGCGCGGCCGGCGCCGCCGCCCTGCGTGGCCACCGCCACCAGCGCGACAGCCTGGCCCAGACGCGCGTCGGCCACGCCGAAGGCGGCCACTTCGGCGATGCCGGGCGCGCCGTGCAGCGCTTCCTCGACCTCGGTCGGACTGATCCTGTAGCCGGACACCTTGATCATGTCGTCACCGCGGCCGATGAAGTACAGATAGCCTTCCTCGTCGCGCCGCACGGTGTCGCCCGACCACACCGCCATCTCCACCAGCGGGAGGGCCGGGTCTTGCCCGGGGGCCGGGCGAAAGCGTTCGGCGGTCTTGGCCGGATCGTTCCAGTAGCCCAATGCCACCAGGGCGCCGCGGTGCACCAGTTCCCCGGGCTCGTTTGGCGCGCACTCGCTGCCGTCGGGCCGCACCACCATCACTTCGGCATTCGGGATGGCTTGGCCGATCGAGTCCGGGCGGCGCGCCAGCTGCTCGGGCGGCAGGTAGGTCGAGCGGAACGCCTCGGTCAGGCCGTACATCAGAAACAGCTCGGCGTCCGGCAGCGCCGCGCGCAGGGCGTCGACGGTGGCGCGCGGCATGGCCCCGCCGGAATTGGTCAGGTAGCGCAGCGGCGAAGGCTGCGGCCACTG
>CAMLHI010000323.1 GCA_946479705.1 uncultured Oxalobacteraceae bacterium | reverse complement strand
ATCCGGCCTACCTGGCCGGCCTGGCCTGGAGCTTCGGCTGGCAAGTCCTCCACGTCAGCTTATACTTGTCGCCGGCCTGGCTGCCGGTGGCCAGGTGGCTGCTGGGTCAGTAAGCGCTGCCGGCGCATCGATGTAAAGGAAACCACATGCTGCTTTTGCGGATGATTGTGCTTGTTGTCCTGAACCTGCTGGCCTTGTCGGCCCAGGCCGACGCGCCGCTCCAGGCCACAGCCCCGGTGAAGGTGAGCGGTGGCGAGCTTGCCGGCACGCGTGCCGGCGCCATGGCCGTTTACCTCGGCGTTCCGTTCGCGGCGGCGCCGGTCGGGCCGCTGCGCTGGCGCGCGCCGCAAGCGCTCGTGCCCTGGAAAGGCGTGCGCCAGGCGAACAGCTTTTCCGCCGCCTGCGCCCAGACCGCCGTGTGGGTCACGCATCCGAAAAGCGAAGACTGCCTGTACCTGAACGTCTGGGCGCCGGAGCAGGCCGGAAAACTGCCCGTCATCGTCTGGCTGCACGGGGGCGGCTATTACGGCGGCACGGCCGCGCAGGACGGCTACAACGGCAGCCGCCTGGCCAGCCATGGCGCCGTCGTCGTCACGCTGAACTACCGGCTTGGCATCTTCGGCTTCTTCGCCCACCCCGAACTGTCGGCCGAGTCGCCTGCGAAGTCTTCCGGCAACCAGGGCGTGGACGACCAGATCGCGGCCCTGCGCTGGGTGCGGCACAATATCGGCGCCTTCGGTGGCGATCCGCGCCGCGTCACCATCGTGGGCGAGTCCGCCGGCGCCGGCTCGGTGGCCCTGCTGCTCGCCTCACCACTGGCCAAGGGCTTGTTCCAGCGCGCCATCGCCGAGAGCGGCACCGACGCGCTGCCCACCAGCGCCGGGGAGCTGCGCGAATTCGACCGGAAGGCGGCGCAAGCCGATGGGCTGGCCTTCGCCAAGGGCCTCGGCGCACCGCACCTGGCCGAGCTGCGCGCCCTGAGCGTGGAAGCCTTGCACAAGCCCGCATGGCGGCCGCGCACTATCGTGGAAGGACACGTACTGCCGGAAGTGCTGAGCACCCAGTACCCGCGCCGCCGGCACAACGACGTTCCCTTGCTGCTTGGCTGGAATGCCGAAGAGGGCAAGGACCTGGCCCCGGAAATCCTCGGCACCGGCGAGTTCACCGCGGCACGATACGGCGCGCTGGTGAATCAGCTGCTTGGCTATGCGCCTTCGCCGGCCCTGCTGGCCATGTATCCCGCCACCACCGATGCCGAGGCCGCGGCGTCGATGAACCAGCTCACCACCGACTGGTGGGGCTGGCGCATGGCGCAATGGGCCGGACTGCAGGCCCGCCATGGGCGGTCCAAAGCGTATGTCTACCTGTTCGCGCACCGGCCGCCCGCCCCCGTGAGCGAGTGCACCTATGGCTGCGGCATCGGCCACGGCATGGAGATCCAGTATGTGTTCGACCAGCTCGACCTGGACAAACGCCCATGGACGGTGGCGGACCGGCAGCTGGCAACGCGCATGGCTGCCACCTGGGTCAATTTCGCCCGCAACGGCAGCCCCAACGGCGCCGGCTTGCCGGCCTGGCCGGCCTACGATGGCACGCCAGCCTCCATCATGCGGATCGGGAACGAGGCCGATGCGCGGTCTAAGCGCTTGCCGGACTTCTCGCTCTTTGCGCAGCCGCCCAGGTAAGGCCCGGGCTACTCCTGTTTGTCCGGCTGCAGCGTGAAACGCCGGAAGCGGTGACGCGCGTTTTCCTCGTCATGCAGCATCAGGGTCGACTTGATCAAGTCGCTGCGGCTGACCACCCCCACCAGCTTGCGGCTGGTGGCGTCGGCCACCACCGGCACCCGCTCCAGCCCGTGCACCGCCAGCCGGATCGCCACGGTGCGGCAGGTTTCGCCGCGTAGCGCCACCATCGGCGCATTCACCCCGAACAGGTCGCGCACGCGCCGGCCCTTGTCGAGCTGCTCGAGCGCGCTGCGGTCCAGCATGCCGATCACGGCGCCATTGCGCGTCACCGGATAAGCCCGGTGCCGCTGGGTGGGACCGAAATGCGATGCCATGAGCTCGGCCGCCGGCGTATTGGCATCGATGAAGGCCGGCGTGGCGCTCATGACTTCCTCCACGCTGTGGCGCTCGAGCGGATCGATGCCGTATTCGCGGTAGATATGGTGGCCGCGCCGGGCGATCTTCTCGGTCAGGATCGAGCGGTGCATGGTGATGACGGTGAAGCCATACGCGACCACCGATGCGGCCAGTACCGGCAGCAGGGCATTGGCGTCGTGCGTCAGCTCGTAGGCGAACACCGTGGCCATGATGGGCGCGCGCATCATGCCGCCCAGGGTCGCGGCCATGAACACCAGCGGCCACACGGCCGGTTCGCCACCGGGCAGGTAAGGCCCGAGCACCGCGCCCAGGCCGGCGCCCAGCATCAGCAAGGGCGCCAGCACGCCGCCCGAGGTGCCCGAACCGAGCGCGATCAGCCACATCACGGCCTTGGCCAGCAGTAGCCCGGCCACCGCGCCCACGGCCAGCCGATTGTGCAGCAGGTCGCCGATCACGTCGTAGCCCACGCCCAGCGCGCGCGGCTGCCAGTAGCCGCCGATGCCGACCGCCAGCGCCCCCAGTGCCGGCCACCACATCCAGTGCAGCGGCAGCTTGTGGAAGCCATCCTCGATGCGGTACAGGGCGGTCGAGAGCAGCCATGCCAGCGCGCCGCACAGCACGCCCGCGGCCACGCAGGACAGCAGCGCCACCGGCTGCAAGGCCGCCGACTGCTGCGGAAACAGCGGCGCCGCCTCCATCGCTAGCGGGCGCAGGAAGCCGGCCACGGCGCAGGCGATGGCCACCGGCAGCAGGCTGCGCGGGCGCAGCTCGAACAGCAGCAATTCCACCGCCAGCAGCAGCGCCGCGATCGGCGTGCCGAACACCGCCGTCATACCAGCCACGGCGCCGGCCACCAGCAGGGTCTTGCGCTCCGCGCCGCTCAGGTGGAAGTGCTGGGCGATCAGCGAGCCGACCGCGCCGCCGGTCATGATGATCGGGCCTTCCGCGCCGAACGGCCCGCCGCTGCCGATGGCAATGGCCGAGGCCAGCGGCTTGAGCAGCGCCACCTTGGGCGACATGGCGCTCTGCTTGAACAGGATCGCTTCGATCGCTTCCGGGATGCCGTGGCCGCGCACCTGTTCGGAACCGAAACGGGCGATCAGGCCGATCAGCAGCGCGCCGATCACCGGCACGGCGATCGCCCAAGCCCCCAGCGCATGCCCGGAGGGCGAATGGAAGGCCGTCGACAGGGTCTGGAAAAAGAACAGATTGGTGAACAAATGGATGCCGCGCAGGAGCAGCCAGGCCGTACCGGTACTGAGGACGCCGATCACGGCGGCAATGGCGCCAATCGGCAGCAGGCGTGCGCCGCCATCGAAATCGCGGCGTGGGTCGTAGGCTTTCATGGCTGGGGCAGGTTAGGGATGACGAAGACACCGGTGAGCGATTGCAGCTCGGCACGGTGCATGGCGGCCAGCCGCACCAGGATGGCTTCCCCGGCCGGCTGCAAATGAATTTCGACGCGGCGGCGATCGAGCGCGCTCGGCTTGCGCAGCACCAGGCCGGCCGCCTCGCAGCGCGTCAGCAGCGCCACCACGCCGTGCTGCTGGGCCTGCAGGCGCTCGGCCAGTTCGCCCACCGTGGCCCAGTCCCGCCCCGGATAGCCCTTCACATGCAGCAGCAGCAGGTACTGCAGGGGCGTGATGCCCTCGGCCTGCGCGGCCTGTTCGGAAAAGCGCTCGAAGCGCCGCATCTGGTAACGGAATTCGGACAGGGCCGCAAAGTCGGCCTTGCTCAGGGCGGATGAGGACATGGAATTTATATCATATTGTGATGTATTTGGCCGGAAATCATACCATGGAC
>CAMLHI010000322.1 GCA_946479705.1 uncultured Oxalobacteraceae bacterium | reverse complement strand
CGACCTTCCGCCAGCTGATGCTGGACCGCCTGGCGCTGATCATGCCCGACTGGCAGGAGCGCCACGCGCCCGACCTGGGCATGACCCTGGTCGAGCTGCTGGCCTACGCCGCCGACCACCTGAGCTACTACCAGGACGCCGTCGCCACCGAAGCCTATCTCGACACCGCGCGCCAGCGCATCTCGGTACGCCGCCATGCGCGCCTGGTCGATTACGCGATGCACGAAGGCCTGAACGCGCGCGCCTGGGTCAGCGTGGCTGTCAACGCGGACGCCCCGGCGATCGATCCGGCCGACCTGTACTTCATCACCGGCTTTGCCAGCATCGAGGCGTATGCCGGCCAGTTGGTCGATCCGGCCGCCCTGCGCGGCGTGCCGGCCAGCCGCTACGAAGTGTTCGAACCGGTGCGCGCCGCCCAGCGCTCGCCCCTGCACTGGTACAAGGCCCACAACGAGATCGCCTTCTACACCTGGGGCGACGCCGACTGCTGCCTGGCCGCCGGCACCACCCACGCCACCCTGGTCGACGACGGCCGCATGCTGGCGCTGCAGGTTGGCGACGTGCTGATCTTCGAGGAAGTGCTCGGGCCACGCACCGGCAGCCCCGCCGACGCCGACCCTGCCCATCGCCACGCCGTGCGCCTGACCCGCGCCGAACCCATCGTCGACCGCCTGTTCGATGATCGCGAGCTGCTTGCCATCGAATGGAGCCGCGCTGACGCGCTGCCCTTTGCCCTGTGTCTGTCGGCTCGCCTGGCTTCGCCCGATTGCCGCCGCATCGAGCCGGTCAGCGTCGCCCGCGGCAATGTGCTGCTGGTCGACCATGGCCGTGGCGTGCAGGACGATCCCGCCGTGGTCGACAGCACGCTCGAAGCCGGCGACTGCGCCTGCGAAGGCAGCCTGGTCGAACTGCGCCGCATACCGCGCCCGCTCGAGATAGTGCTCGCGCAGGCGCCGCTGGCCTTCGCCGACCCGGTCGATGGCCATACCGCAGCCAGCGCCGCGCTGCTGCGCGACGAACGCGGCGCGCAGCCGCAGGTATGGCTGGACGCCAGCGCCACCGCCGACGATCTGGTCGCGCCGCCGCACGCCAGCTGGAGCGCGCGCGCCGACCTGCTGGACAGCGGCCCGGAAGACCGCCACTTCGTCGCCGAGGTGGACGATGACGGCCGCGCCCATTTGCGCTTCGGCGACGGTGTGCACGGACAGCGGCCGCCGGCCGGCATGGCCTTTGCGCCGCGCTACCGCATCGGCGGCGGCAGCGCCGGCAATGTGGGACGCGGCAGCATCGCCTACCTGGTCCTGCGCAAGGAGCGCTGGGATGGGCTGACGGTGACCCCATCCAATCCCATGCCGGCGCAAGGCGGCATCGGCGCCGAAACCAGCGACGAAGCGCGCCTGCGCGCACCGCACGCCTTCCGCTCGCGCATCGAGCGCGCCATCACGGCCGAGGATTACGCCACCATCGCGGCGCGCCATCCGGCCGTGGCGCGCGCCGCCGCCCGCCTGCGCTGGACCGGCAGCTGGTACGAGGCCAGGGTAGCGATTGACCCGCGCGGCACCGACCGCCCCGATCCCGCGCTGCTGCGCGAAGTCGAAGCCATGCTGTATCCGTACCGGCGCATCGGCCATGACTTGGCGGTGGTGACGGCCAGCTACGTGCCGCTCGATATCGCGCTGCACGTGTGCGTGGCGCCGCACGCCACCAGCGGCGCCGTGCGCGCCGAACTGCTGCGCGTGTTCGGCAGCGCCGCCGGCGGCATGTTCCATCCCGACCGGCTCGATTTTGGCGCGCCGGTGACGGTGTCGCAGCTGGTGGCGGCCGCGCAGGCGGTCGACGGCGTGTGCAGCGCGCGCGTGACCCGCCTGCAGCGTCTCTTCGAAGAGAGCGCCGGCGAGATCGACGCCGGCCTGCTGCCGATTGCCGACATCGAAATCGCCCAGCTCGACAACGACCCGAATTTCCCCGAACGGGGCATCCTGACCATTACCAGCGGAGGCGGACGATGAACCAGCCATGCGGCTGCTGCGAGGGCGTGCATGCCGCCACGCCGGCCACGCGCTACAACCGCCCGGGGCTGCCGGCACTGCACTACCGGGTCGGCACCTACGGCAGCTTCTTCGCCAGCATGCAGGCGCGCCTGTCCAGCGCGGATTATCCCGAGCTGGCTCCGCTGACGGTGCGCACGCCCGACGACCCGGCCATCGCACTGCTCGACGCCTGGGCCTGCGCCGCCGACGTGCTGACGTTCTACCAGGAGCGCATCGCCAACGAAGGTTATCTGCGCACCGCCACCGAACGGCGCTCGGTGCTCGAGCTGGCGCGCCTGGTGGGCTACCAGCTGCGTCCCGGCGTGGCGGCCAGCGTGCACCTGGCCTACAGCGTGGACAAGAACGCCGGCCCCACCAGCGTGCCGCGCGGCGCGCGCGCCAACAGCATTCCGGCGCCGGGCGAGCAGATGCAGGTCTTCGAGACTTCCGAAGCGCTGCCGGCCCGGCACGACTGGAACCTGCTGCGCCCGCGCAGCGCGCGCCCGCACACCCGCGAGACCATCGACAAGCTGCAGCGCCTGTACCTGAAGGGCACGGCGACCAACCTCAAGCCGAACGATATCCTGCTGGTCCACTTCGGCGACGGCGCGCGCTATCCCAGCGCGGTGCGCACGGTCACGGTGACGGCGGACGCCCAGGCCGACCGCACGCTGCTGACGCTGGCGCCGGTGAACGTGGCCGCGCCGGCCGTGGCCAGGACGGCGGCCCAGCTCAGGGCCGCCAACGACCGCCGCGCCGCGCAGTATCAGGAACTCGAAACCATGGCCACCGCGCTGTTCGACGATCTCCCCAAAGCTGGCGCCGGCATGGGCGCGCTGCTGGGACGCATCAAGCTGGCGCTGGAAGCGCTGATGGAAGGCGCCAACAATGCCGACGCGGCGCCGGCCACGCTGGCGGCCAAGGCGCAGACGGCATTCCAGCACGAGCTGGCGCGTGCGCGCCTGCGCAAGGCGCCCGACGCGCTGCTCGAATGGCTGGAGAAGGGCGCCACCGCGCTGGCCCAGCTGCACGCCAGTTTTGTCGATACGCCCGCCGTGCCGGACGCATCGTTCAGGAACGCCATGATGGCCGCGCCGTCGACCGCCACCAAGCCCTCGCTGCAGATCGATACGGAGGGCTTCAAGCGCTTCGTCGACGCCCTGAAGGTGCCGCCCTCGCTGCCGCCGGCCAGCTCGCGCAAGCTGCAGCGCGACGCCAAGGCCACCTTCGCCGCCCATGCCGACATCTATCCGCGCGTGCTTGCCGCGCTGCTTCCGGCCGTTGGCGCGCAGCTGTATGCGGGCCTGGGTACCCTTGGGGCCAGCGACGGCGGCATCCGCGTGTATGCGCTGCGCCGCAGCGCGCCCATGTTCGGCCACAACGCCCAGCCGGTCCCGGTGATCGGCATCGAAGGCAGCGGCTTCGTGGAACCGGCCCTGGCCGGCGCGGCCGATGTCGCCGACCTGGATGCGGCCTACGAGCGTATCGTCCCCGGCAGCTACACGCTGATCGAACGCAGTGGCGCGGCCGCCGTGGTGGCCGGCATCACCGGCGTCGAGCCCATCTCGGTGGCCAGGTACGGCATGGCGGGGAGGGTGACGCGCCTCAAGCTGGACCAGCCATGGCTGACCGACGCCGACGACACCACCGACCTGTCGGCCCTGCGCGCGGCCACCGTGCACGCCCAGGCCGAGCTGCTGGAGCTGGCCGAGGAACCGATCACCGAGCCGGTCGCCGGCAACGACATCGAACTCGACACCCTGGTCGACGGACTGGAATCGGGGCGCTGGCTGATTATCAGCGGCGAGCGCATCATCGGCGGCACCGCCGGGGTGATGGGCGCGGAACTGCTGATGCTGGCCGGCGTGTCCGGCTCGGA